>CBDUFM010000187.1:0-6005 GCA_965366325.1 uncultured bacterium | reverse complement strand
CAACGCCCTTTTGGACTGGAGGATCGTTGCCGTCCGCAACTGCACCAACTGCAGATCAGGGGGCATCATCGTCTGTGTTAGAGGCTTTGGCGCGTAAGAAAATCCCTACGAATCAAGTCATGAGTACAAATGATTATGTAGAAGCTTATTGGGCCGCTATCCATGCACGCTACGATAATACGGTGGATACGGGCATTGATCCTGGACCATACTTTGCGAATTATGATGGCACGCCGCCGTTTAGTGCCACTGAATTAGAAAAATTTAAGGGTACGGAGGTATTTAATGTGGGAGGGTGGAATATGAATGATCAAATTAAGGTAGTAGGTCATGCAAATGTTGGAGCAGAGTTAGCGATGGGTGACCGTAATGCGTGGGGACTCATTTTTATGCATGGTAACCTTGAAGAGTGGTGTAGTGATGAGTGGGACGGAAGATCTAGTCCAGGTACAAGTACTTCTTCGGTGCCGAAGAGGTATATAACGAAAGGTGGGTCATGGAGACTTGGCGCTGATCGTTGTCGTAGCGCTGCTCGTAGTGCTCGCTTGAATAAAGGCTATGATGACGTGGGCTTTCGATTCATTATTAGCCATTAACAATCAGGCATCATGTGTTATGAGTAGTTGTCTTCTGCAGGGAAAGGTTACTGTGTTATAGAAATGTCAGATACATTCGCATGCCCTTTTTGTAATAAAAATTATCCACGTTCTGCGTCATTGTTGGGTAGGAAGTTACGCTGTAGCGCCTGTAAAAATATCATTCAATTAAAAGGCGACGGAAGTGTTGTTAAGATTGCAGCTGCTGACGATAATGAAAAGGCTCCCTTTAAGGGGGAGCAAGATTCAAGCAATTCAAATAAAGGTGTTAAACGAAGTCAGTTAACTAGCAAGCAGAAGAAGCAGGTTAAAAGGACGGTGACCAAGTCTATTGAACGAGGTCGATCGTTGCTCAACTCGGCTGCTCAGCAAGCAGTTAGCCAAGTGGATAGCAAACAACAAGAGGCAGTGGGGCCAGGCATTTCAGACCCTCAAAGTGCTAAAAATAGGACAGTTCACGCAGCGTCACCACAAAACAGCTATAAGCGTGTCCAGAAAAGTGTTCGTCAGAGTAGTGCAGTGGTGTTGAGTATAATCGTGACTCTATTGATGGTTGTGGTGTTGTTATTCGCTTTTTGGGAGCCAAGCGCCGAAATCGCTGCGTTAAAACATTACGCCAGCGCAGTCGCTGAGAACGAGCATGCACATCCCCACAGAATGCGAGTGTATCGAGATCGTATGTGGTTACATACACGTGATGGAACTGAGCTTCCGCCTGTCGTATTAAATGCAGATAAAGCGCAGGTACAATTTATTCAACATGTTAGCTGGGATGAGCTGCGGACCCTCTGTAATGATATGCTTAAGGGGATGTCTTTGATGCGTCGATTTGGCATGTGGGTTAGTAGCGATAAGCAGGTCATGGTGGATAAGCTATGGAAGGAGTTTGAATTTAAGGCAAATTTGCCAATGTTTTATGACCTGTTGAGGGAAAATAATGTTACGTTTCTTTTTTGCGATGCGCTTCCGGATGCATTATCGGCACGGGGAGCTTCCAAGGAATCGATTTATATAATTAGTTTATTGTTGGCTGGAACTGGCGATCAGCGTGGGGGCGAGTGCCGTGATTTTGGTCTTGCTAGTGATCAATATGCTGAGCATTTAGACATCTATGAGTTTACAGGTGAGCAGAGTCTTGCTTTGGTGGATAAGAATAACGAATACACCACTAGCTCTGGCGGGTATTTTTGTGGATACATTGTTGGCTTCACCGGGGTTCCTGGGACCGATAAAGAATATCGTATTATTGATATTCGCTTTGCGAGATCAATGCAGGAATTTTGTGAAGATACGCATAACCCGTTAAGAAAGCTAGTGAAATCTGCCCGTCTAAGAATGATTGATGAATATGTAGCACCAGCCGTAGATCCTGTTCGAAATTTGGGGGAATCAAATGACTAGGGATGGGGATGACGCATTAGATAATTTACTGTATGGCACCATTGTTGATGGTAAGTTTGCGATGCCTGTTAAGGGGTCTGATGAAAGTGATGCTGCGGAGCTCATTGACGAGTTAGAAACAGAAACAGAGACAGATGCAGGCAATGCCCTTGAGGTCCACATACAATCGCCGTCATTATTGAGCAAATTGGATATTGACGGTAATGGGCAGCGCGTGAACAGGTATAGAACTGAGAGTGAGTTGCGTCCAGATACAAATGGTAGCGTTTTTACGGTTACTGATATGAATCTCAATCGAGAAGTAACTGTTAAAGTGGCGATGAGTGATCATGGTGGTGATTTTGATAAGGCCCATAAGCTCATGCATGAAGCTTTAATTGTTAGTTATTTCGATCACCCAGGTATTCCGCCTATTTATGATTTGGAGTTCTCAGAAAACAATCAAATTTATTGTACTATGAAGCAGGTTAACGGCGTTCCTTTATCGCTGCTTATTGGGAAATCTACAGATTCAAACGTTGCTAGTGAAGATCCGTATATCTATAAATACGATACTATTTCAGATATAGCTAATATATTTATTAAAGTAGGCGAAACGTTGTCGTATGTTCATGCGCATAATGTAGTGCATCGAAATATTAAGCCTGAGAAAATAATTATTGGTTCGCACGGCGAAGTATCGATAATTGGTTGGGACACTGCGGTTGATTTAAAGAATGATGACATTGAGACTGATATTTTGTGTGGAACGCCGCTTTATATGAGCCCTGAGCAGGCCCGGTGTCATGGCTCCGACTATCGCAGTGATATTTACTCTTTTGGTGCAACCTTATTTCATGTGTTATTTAAGAAGGCGCATGTGCAGCGTGATGATTTTGATGCGTTCTGGAAGGAGAAACAATCGGGTACGATTGATGAGTTGACTGCTCAACAACGCAAGCTAGTGCCGGCGCCTTTGCTGGATATTTGCTTAAAGTGTATGGCGAAAAATCCGAGTGATCGTTATCAGCATGTTGATGAAGTGCTTGAGGATTTACGATCATATCAGCCCGGTTCGATGGGGGATATTAGTAATTTTGGCTTGTTGGATTTTGCTTCGTATTGGATGAGAAAGAACGGAATCGCCATTGTCGCTGTCTGTTTAGTTGTGTTTATTCTTGCTCTGTCTGCTGTTGCTATATATCGGTATCAGGCGGACAGTAGGGGGTGGACTGCACCAATATATTCTGAGGACTTTAGTGCACGAGCGGTTGGCGAGCAATCGTGGGATAAAGCGTGGGAATTGATGCCAGGGCCTGATGCTCTCTATGTGCAGGATGAGAAATTGGTGACCCGTAACGGACCTAGTTTTACCATGTATTATAAAGAGCGACTGCATGGTTCCGTGGCCATTGAATATGATGGGCAAATGTTGCCTGGATCACAACCCGGTGACTTATCGGTTGTGTTTAGCCCGGATATTTATGCGGCAAAAAAAGGGCAACGCCAACAGGTGTATTATCTACAGAACGGCGCATATGATAATGCGGGTTCAGCAATACAGGGGCCACAGGGACGCTTAGACTTTAAGCCATTAAAACTGGAACACGGTGTTAACTATAGAATTCGTGGGGAGATTGATGGTCGTAAGTTGCGTCTTTTTGTGGACGGTGAGTTAATTTGCTCGTATGATCTTATATTCCCGATTGAATCTGGGTATATCGGTATTTATGCATTTTATGACGATAAGCGCATTGATAATATACGCATCTATAAGATGGAGAAACCAGAGCGTGGTGCCGAATTGCAAATCGCTGACGCGCTGTTGGATAATGCTGTCTATGCGGCGGCGCTGGAGCGATACGAAAGGATAGTGGCTGATCCTCGTGCGCTTGAACATCGTCAAGAGCTGCAATATAAAATAGGGGTCTGTTTATACCATCTTGGAGAAAGATCTCAGGCTTACGATAAGTGGCAGTTGGTGACAGATCGAGAATATACAAATGCGATTAATTTCTATCGTTGGAATGCGTTGTCGGAGCAGGGGGCTTTTGCGGAGCTATTGAAGCAGATGTATTATAAACATCGTTCTCCTGATGAACTGGTGCGAAAAAACATTCGCCATCAATGGTCATTGTTTATGGGAGAGTTGGTTCGTAGAGGTGATGTAACATTGATTAGGGAGTTTATTAACTTTAGAGATGTTAATTTTCCTGAGGATCGTTTGTTTAGCGGAAATGTTTTAGAGGCTTTAATTGTTATTGGTGAATCGGATCGAGCTTTAGAAATGTTCCCAGAGCAAGAGGTGATTGTGGTTCGTGCTTTAATGGAGATGGGCCAGTATGATAAAATTATACAAGACTACCCTCATATGCGTAGTCATGTGGCTACTGCTTTGTATTTGTCTGGTCGCTATCAAGAGGTGCTTGATCAATTTAGTGATTTGCCAGAGCAAGTCTATGACTCGCTATTGGCGCTGGAGCAGTTCGCTGAAATTAAAGAGCGATTTGCTGGTGATGAACTCTATTTACGGAAACTTGCTGCTGCGCTCGGTGAGTCAACTGGTACTGATCAGGTAAATAATTCAGTACAGGCAATATTTGATAACGCTCTATCTGAGGTGTTGGAGCGGTATTATGCCGGTCAGGTAGGCTTGGACGCTGTGGAGGAGGTTGTCGCTACGGCGGATGGCCGCATAAAACAGGGGGTTTCTCGCTGTGTGCCGGTCTATTTATTGCTAGATCTTTTGCGGCACTTCGAAGGTGAGCCTGAGGGGCTCAGCCAGACGTTACGAACGATTAAAAAAGAGCGTCGTCAGATGTTGGGTATGCGGCTCTGGTATGCAGTTGCACTTATGTTAGGTGACATAGATAAACAGGAGTTCTTAGAACAGCCCAGACAAGAGTTAATTACCGGTGATTACTGCTTATTCGCGGCCTTGCGCGAGGATATCCAGGGGCGCAGTGAAGCGGCGGTGGATCTGTATGAACAGTACTTGGCATTGCCGCGTTATAAGAAGTACGGCAATGCTGCGCTAGCTGTGTTTATAAGCAATAGAGTTAAGCAGCTTAAGCACTAGCCAACCTAAGTGCTTGAATTAGTGCTTGAATGAAAGTTTGATGTGAGCGCCGTTTTTCGCTACAGGTTGTCAGGTTGTCAGGGTGTAAATGGTGGCGTTGAAGGATGAATGACGCTGCTTTAATGTTGAGGTATATAATTCATTGCCAATTCACCAGTTTTGTATTTCATTCGTTGCCTCAATAATCTTTCCCAGTTTGACTGTTCTTGAGTGAAGCGCGCCACTTGTCTAAGTCCTGCTTCATGATATTTACACGGCGAGAGTCCTCTGGGCTTAAGTTGGTGCTCTCTCCGCTATCTTTGGACAAGTCGTATAATTCGGTTTTTCCCTTTCCCGTGTAGAGCTTGTAGTCATTATCTATAAGCGCTGCGTGGCCATTGAATTCAAAGCCAATTGGGCTTGGGCGTTGTTTCATCTTTCCGTCAATTAAGGTTTCGATATTTATGCCATCAATTGGCATTGGCTGTTTCTGTGCTTTTGTCCCAACAATGCTAGTAAGCGTGGGATAGATGTCCGATGTGCTGCATGGTACGGAGGTGGCGAATGCTTTCTTGATGCGTGATGGCCATTCTAGAATGGCAGGTACGCGAATGCCGCCCTCATATATTTGTAATTTCTTGCCGCGCAAACCTTTGGTGGAATCTCCTCCGCCTAGTTTTGGGCCATTGTCACTACAAAACCAGACTAGGGTATCATCTGCTATTTTTAGTGTGTGTAATCGTTTGCGTAAGGTACCGATGCTTCGGTCTACAGCTGCCAGCTCACCAAGGTAATCGCCGTCTTTGCCGTAGGGTGCTTTGTCCCCTGGTCTTGCACGTAGTGGGACATGTGGTGAACCATACCAAATAACTGCTAAAAATGGTTTCTTCTCTTTCTTGGAGGATTCCATGAATTGTATCGCCTCGTCAACAATGGCGTCTGAGCCATCTCCTGCTACCTTTACATGTGTT
>CBDUFM010000186.1:0-6017 GCA_965366325.1 uncultured bacterium | reverse complement strand
AGATCACGTTTCACTCACTCCCCAAACAAGCGCGCAAAAATACAATAACCCAAATAAATTGGTCGCTTAACAAAACGTACAGCAACCCCTTTGATAGCGACGTTATTAAAATCGACGGCGTCTTTAAACTAGACGATGGGACAGAACAGCGCGTACCTGCCTACTTTACACAGGACTATCACCACAGTCTCAGCAAAAGCGGTGAAACACTGCGCGCAAAAGGTGCCCCACATTGGGCCCTGCGTTTTACTCCACGCCACAGTGGCAGCGTCACGTGGCACCTAGAAGGCAGTGAAGCATCTGGCGCAACTTTCAGCTCTCCCGTGATGCAACTTGACGTTGCCGATAGCACAGAACCTGGCTTTGTACAAATTGCCAAAAACCCTCGTTACTTCGCCTTTGATAACGGTGACTTCTTTTATCCGCTCATCTTAAACATTCGTTCTCCACGAGATGAAATTAATCACGATTATTTTGACTTTACCTTTCCCAAAAAAGAAGATGGCAGCTTTGTACTCTTCGACTACCTCCAGCGCATGCAGAAAGTGGGCATCAATGTTGGTCGCATTTGGATGTCACCGTGGTTCGCAGGGATCGAATGGAATGCTGAAGAAAATGGCTTTCATGGTCTCGGTGTCTATAATTTACAAAATGCCTATCGCATTGATCAATTACTTAATCGCGCTCAAAGCCATGGCATCATGATTGAGCTCGCCCTCAATCATCATGGCCCCTTTACACAGCGCTACGACTCACAGTGGGCTAACAATCCCTATAATAAAAGTCTTGGCGGTCCAGCACGAACGCCCCTGGACATTATGACCAACCAAGAATCAAAATCGCTTTTCAAAAAACGTTTACGCTATATCGCTGCTCGCTATGGGGCTTATCCAAACTTATTTGCCTATGTCTTGTGGATCGAAGCAAATGTCGTCGACCCACGCGAGCCCGTGCTCACGCAATGGCACAAGGAATTTGGACCGTGGATGAAGCAGGTAGATGGCGGACGTCACATCGTCACTACAGAATTCAACAACAATGGCTATCCACGCGTGTGGAAGCAGCGAGATATCGATTATACGCAAGTGGCAGGATATAATTTTGGCAACGGCCTACTCAACGTCATGCAAGAATCATCCGCCGCACTGCGCCCTTATGACAAGCCTGCAGTTCTTGAAGAATACATGGGCCTACCGTCTGGCGGCAGCATGCCAGCGCTTGCCCACGAATACCATGACGGTCTCTGGGCTGGATGGGTAATGCCATTTGCTGCGGCACCAATGCCGTGGTGGTGGAATTTCATTTTTGAGAAAGACATTGATGTCTTATACAGCGTGTTCAATGCGTATACTGATGGCGAGGACCTATCAACAAGCACCTGGGAATACTTATCGAAAATGAAAGTAGCCACAGCTCCTGAGTTAGCTGCTTATGCCCGCTGTGCCCAAGACCGTGCTTTTTTCTGGGTCTACAAAGATTCGGTATCCAATAATCGTTTTAGAGGACGCTACCAGCAAAGACGTCGCACCTTTTCTGAAAACTATAAACAACAAGTACCTGCGTCATTCTCTCCTATTAAAGCGATTTGCAGCGATGAGCCAATGCACTTTATGGATATCAAAGGTGCTAAGCTGATCATTCCGCCATGCAACCTCACAACAGGTAGTTATCGTGTGGAATTCTGGGATACCTGGCGTGCTAAAGAAGCAATTATACAAGAAATAACTATCAACAGCTTTCCCTTTGAGCTTTCCCTGCCTGACCTCGGCAAGGATATCGCAATCAAGCTACGTAAGAACAAAGAATAAATTACCAACAACAGGAAAAGACAATGACCAACTCGAGAAAATCATGGCGCAAGAATTACGCGGACAGTGAACTGGTCCAACGCATCCGACCCATTGAGTCAAAGGACTATCTACCCAACCCACATCGCGGCACCACCACTTTCCAGCGCTTCCAAGGCGACCCACTCTACATCGATACCATGTGGGATGACAGCCATGGACCAATGACTTTTAAACCCGCTCCGAAAGTTATTCCTCCTAATAATAATTATATCCCCTACACAACGCTGTCTTACTGTCGGTGGACCTGGCATGATCTTGAGCCGCAGGATCAGCAGTACCGCTGGACGATCATTGACCAGGCGCTCAAGGCAGCCCGTACACGCGGGCAAACACTGCAAATTCGCCTACAGCCCTACACAGGGCTTATCCTAGATGAGGAAGAATTAGCACCCATCAAGGGGCTCACTAATCCTGTTAATCTACCGGCGTGGCTATGGCAAGCTGGCTGTAAATGGCAGCGCAAAAACAGCGCACACGCTAAAAGCTCACGCTACACCGAACCAAACTGCAACGACCCGGTGTATATTAAATATTTTTCGCGCTTTTTGCGCGCCTTTGCCAAACGCTACGATGGACACCCAGACCTTGAGAGCATAGACCTTGTCTGTGGCGGCCCCTGGGGAGAAGGCGGCGGCAACGCGACCCTAAAAACACAAATCTATTTCAACCAGCTGTATCTCAATGCATTTAAGAAAACCCAATTAATCCTCATGTTTGGCACTCAATCAGCCAAACACATGGGACATCGAAATGACCTTGGTAAACGTGGTATCGCATGGCGTGCGGACTGCTTTGGCGACACCAGAACCAATAAAAAATATTTTAAACAGGTTCCCGAGCGCAGCCAATGGAACCACATGTATTCAGCTTATGCACAATCACTGTTTCGCTGTAATCTGCAAGATGCCTGGGAAAATGCACCAGTAACATTTGAAACCTGTTATGCTGTTGCTCAATGGTACGACTTTATCAAAAAAGGCGCTTACATTGAAAATCTTGATTGGATCATCGAACAAGGTTACAAATATCACATGTCCGTGTTTATGCCCAAAAGCATACTCTTCCCTGAAGCAACGCTCAAAAAACTAAGTGAGTTTGACAAAAAGATTGGTTACCGCTTTGTCTTACGTCAGGCCCTGATGCCACTGGATGTCAAACGCGGCGAACGCATACCGGTAGAAATATACCTCGACAATGTCGGCTGCGCCCCGATTTACCGTGATTACTCCTGCACCCTGCGCCTCAGCCAAGGCAAGACGACACGCTTTGTAGCATTCAAATCGCGCGTCCGTGATTGGATGCCGGGTATCTTTGTATTCGAAGAAGGATTTATCTTGCCGAGCGTCTTCAAAAAAGGTCAGGTTAATGTCGACCTCGCGCTTTGTGATGAGAAAAACACCCTGCGCGTGCAATTTGCAAATGAAGGGCGTTGCCCCGACGGCTGGCTTGCCATGGGCGCGCTCCAAGTCGTTTAAATCCCATAACTATATTTCACCAATACTCCACACCATACCCTATAATGAGATTGCACCATGTCAGACCTAGAACAGCACATAGCAAATTGCGAACACCCTACATTTGTCCAACATATGCAACACGTTAAACAACGTTTCTTCGCGCGCGATCCGCAATACTGGCCATGCTTCAATGACCCATCCTTTAAGGGCATTATTGATTTCCGAAAACAAAATATTGAACCGGCAAAAGCCGTCGCCGCATATCCAGACGGCGCAGCATTGCACACGCAGATCAAACAAGAAAATATCATTCCTTATGCCTACAGCGACCCCCAACAAGGCACCGATAAGATACTCGAATTTGCTGCGGCCCTGTCCAAAAGCTGGGAAAATCCATCCAGTGTTGAGAATGTTATTACCATGCCCTCAGACCCCGCCATCTACGGGTCGATGATTGGCTCACTCTGCAATGCCAATCTGGTTCACCATGAATATTCACAGATGGCTAACGAGCTTGAAAAAAGCGTTATTCGGCAAATCGCCAATCTCTGCGGCTATGATCCACAAGTAGCAACTGGCATCTTCACACAAGGAGGCACCTTTTGTAATTTGTATGGGTACCTACTTGGCATTCGTAAATCCATGCCAGACACACTGCGTCACGGCATGTCTAGTAGCAGTGATTATCGCATGATTAATTCTCAGGGCGGTCACTACTCCAATGTCACCAATCTCTCTATCCTCGGTGTAGATATAGCTGACAAAACCATACGCATTAAAATAACCGAAAACAATGACATTGATTTAGTCGATCTAGAAAAACAACTGAGCGCCTGTTTGCAACTGAATTGCAAAGTCCCAACCATCATGTTGACCATGGGCACCACTGACACCTTTGGCGTCGATCGCGTCAAACCAGTCTATGATCTTAGAAATCGACTCTGCGAAAAATATGATCTGGAGATCAAGCCCCACATCCACGTCGACTCTGCCGTCGGCTGGACCATACTCTTCTTTTTGGATTATGATTTCGAAGCGAATCCTTTACAGATTAACTCCGACACGCTTTCCGGCCTCCAAAAAACAGTCACCTACTTTCACGAATTAAAGTACGCAGACTCCTTTACCGTTGACTTTCAGAAATGGGGCTACGTGCCCTACACCTCAAGCCTGGTTATGATCAAAAATAAACAGGACCTCAAGGCCCTAGAGAATGATCCTGATAATTTCAGCTACTTTGAAAAAGAGACCGAGGGCTATACACACCTACAATCAACTATTGAATGCTCACGCAGCGCAACCGGTGCCTTTGGCGCATATTCGGCACTAAAGCACATGGGCATCCAAGGCTACCAAGTCACCATTGCCAATTGCCTGCAAAATGCCAACTATTTCAGACACTGTCTGCGCCAATTTCCATTCATTAAAATTATTGCCGCCGAAAACCAAGGGCCCAGTGTCGGCTATCGCATCTACAATCCTGAATTAGTCAGCAATGCCGATGAAGAATATGCCTATGAAATGGCCATCGATAACAGCACCGAATACCGTGAGCGCCTTCACAGAAATAATCTGTGGCATAGAACCCTGTTTTTAGCACGCGGCAAAGTAGGGCTCTTCACCAACTGGGTCGAGTTCATCGCTCATTCAGATTATGATGAAAAGGAACGCTCTCATCGTATCCCCGGCGAGAAAGCGGTGTTCATGAACCCCGCCACTACGCGCAAGGAAATAGATCAATACATCAGTCACATCCTCGATCAGGCAGCCAATGCGCAACTCGCAGTGACCTAAGAACAAAACAAGCTCATACGCCCCCTTTTGCCGCGCGCGCTCAATATCTGAGCGCGCCAAATGCCACCTACAGTAACGCATGCACAGCAATAACCTAATCCACTCTTATTGATCCATTGCATAACGAACCTATCATTTAGGCATGTTCATCAGCCGTAGACCAACAATGGACATGGGCACACCCAATGCCTGACTCTGAGAGCCCAAGCATCATCAAGACCGTGAACGATGAGCTAAGTCAAACCATTGACGATCGCAGCCTCATGCTCCTCGAATCCAGCGATGCGGCTCTCGTAATGGGTACGGAAACCATTGATGACAGCATGTTGCAACACACGGTTTCCGATGACCATGTCCCGACTATCAGCGGCGCACTCTTCAACGACAAAGCAAAAAAAAACACTAGCTCACGTAGTCGCTACCACACTGGGGACATGCTAGGCTCAGGTGGCAGTGGGTCAGTCTACAACCTCATTGACAACAATCTCAAACGTACAGTAGCCATAAAGTTATTGTCACCCAAAAACGCCACTAACGAAAAATACGTTAGTAAGTTCATGCTCGAAGCGCTCATCACCAGCCATTTAGAGCACCCTAATATTCCACCAGTTTATAACCTCGCCATGGAAAATAATAAACTCATTTATTATACCATGAAAAAGATTAACGGTGCAGCGCTCAGCAATTTTATTCCAGCCGGAACAAAACAAACTGATCTCAATAGAGACAAAACCGAATGTAGCCTACATGAACTAGTCTCCATTTTCATTAAGTGCGCCGAAGCAACCGCCTATGCCCACTCGCGTGGAATAATACACCGAGATATTAAACCGGATAATATCATGATCGGTGCTCACGGCGAAGTTTATCTAGTCGACTGGGGCATAGCTTTTGATAAAAATGACGGCGAAGATCA
>CBDUFM010000185.1:0-6019 GCA_965366325.1 uncultured bacterium | reverse complement strand
GGCAGAAACCGAGATCACACGTCGCTGCATTGACCACCTTGCAGAAACCGCCGCCGCCTGGACCTGGACTGACCCAGCCAACGACCAGCTTGAGCAAATGGTGCCGTTGATCCAAGGGCATCACGATGCTGAGCATAAACGCATCCAGATGGACCTGCTGCTATCGCGTAGCTACCTATTCCTAGACGATGATTACTTAGATAACCTCATTAAACGCCTGGATCCGCGCTATATCCAATCACGCCTCAAACGTGGCCCCAGTGCTTCCGTGCCCGCAGAGTTGCGCGACCGTGATCTACTCGGCGTCTGGGGTGATTACCTCAGCTTTTGGTCGCATCAAAATACCAGCAGCAGCAACGTCTCACAAAAGGGCTCTTACATTTGTTCAAATGATGAACGCTTTCATATATTAATTTTCAGCCCACGTCATCCGGTTAAGTACATGCAATTTTGCATGGCCATGAATGAAAAATTAATGAGCCTTAATCAAGAGCTCGCCGCTAATCCACAATGGTCACATTTAAAATTACATATGGTTGGTGGCTATATTAGCGCTGCCCGTGATTACTCGGTTGTTCGCTCATCATTATTTAAAACCATGATCTCTTCCACCATTGGTGTGGTTTTACTCTTTGGTATCGCCTATCGCAGTTTGCGATTAATTATTTTAATTGGCATTGGCCTAGTCCCCGCCATCTCTGCTAGCCTAGGCGTCACCACACTCTTAATCGGCTCTGAATTATCGATAATAGTTAGCGCCTTTGCCGCCATCCTCATTGGCCTTGGCGTCGATTTTATAATTCATCTCTATAATAGTTATTGTTGGTCAATCATCGAACATCCGGGCGATCGGGCGGCCGCTGCCAAACGAGCGCTCGTACGTGTTGGGCCTAGTATAATTGTTGGCTGCCTTACCAGCGTCGGCACCTTTGCCGTCTTAGGCACCAGCGAATTTCGCGGCATCTTTGAACTCGGTATCGTGACTGGCTGTGGTCTGTTAATGATTTTAATTTCATTGATCATCGTAGTACCGGCCTTCCTCACGTTATGGGGACCGAAAAAAGGACGTCAGCCACGCGGACTGTTTGGCTATGGTAAATTAATTACACGCTTCCCTCTGCCATTTGGCGTAGTCACCATCGCCATGATCATTGCTTCGTTTGTCATTCTTGGCAGCAGCCAAAAAATATTTATTCTCGACGACAACATGCGCAATCTGCGCCCCTACGATAAAAACTACGAAGACACGCTCGCCCTGGCTGACGACCTCGGCATTCGTTTTGGCTCTAATAAAGTAACCCTGTTTGGTGACAACGAAGAGAAGACCCTGAACGCCGCTCTTAAATTTGTCGACAGCCTGCACCTCTTGGAAAAAGACATCCCCATTGCGATTACCGCGCCATTTACTGCGAAAGAACTAAATACACCAAACAATAAAATGCATATCGGCAACTTGCCACGCAATAAACATGATTTACTCGCGCGCTATATTATCGGAACACCATGGGGCGACTGTCACTTTGAACGCATGGAAGACAACGTCCTTTACAATATCAAACCAATCCGCCCTGTAGCCGATTCTGCTGAAACACTGCAACCCGGAGACCCCATTTCCATTCGCTCGGTGTTTGGCCCGATGCAACTTAACAGCGCGGCGAAAATATCACCTATCCAACAACGCCATAACCTCAAGCGCCTGCGCGAAGAAGTTAAATGGGACGAAGTACAAGCCATCATCGACAACAGCACTGAGGCACAACAAAAAGACTACGGTCCATTTCTCAGTGACCTCAAACAAATGCGTCAGCGGGCCCTCGAAGACGAGCTCTTATTACCAAGCCAATTAGCAAGCAGTAAACTACGCAGCATTATCAATACTTTTTACCACCGTCACCAATCAGAGCATCATTTTCTAATTACCCTAAATGTTCTTTACGATCGCACCTTAATTCCTCTCGAAGAGCTGCAGGCTGCCCTGGGCGTCTCTCCGAGTCCAAATGGTAAACCCGTTCAAAAAGACGGCATCACTGCGGCCACCTGCGGCATTCCCACCATTAGCCATTATCTACAAAAAACCATTGTCGGTGACTTCACTAAACTCACTAGCATCGCCATGATTCTGGTGACTGCGATTCTTTTTCTTGGTGTCCGCCAACCGGTCTACGTACTCTTATCGATGCTCACCCTTGGCATTGGCCTGCTGTTTACGCTCGCCGTAATGCGCCTCTTCAACACGCCATGGAATATTATTAACATTGCGGTCGTCCCCCTGATCATTGGCATTGGCATCGATAACAGCGTTCATTTCCTACACTGCCTGCGACATCACTCCTTTGACCGTGAAGGCATCCGCAAGACTATCGCTGAGACCGGCCACCCGATTATGATGACGGCACTCACTAGCATCATTGGCTTTGGCAGCCTGCTCTTCAATGCCTATCGTGGCATTCAAAGCATTGGCATTATTGCCAGCATTGGCATATTTGCCTGTATGATTGCCGCCCTATTCGGACTCCCACTACTTATTATTGCGATAAACGAAATAAGTGGAAAGAACGACAGCTCAGAAGGCTAATTACAAGAGCAGCCTATGTTATCTCGAGCCTGGTTACTTGCCTTTTGCTTTTCCTGCCTGTTCCTGATCTTTGTCAGTCGCTTGTTTTGGCTGCAAATCATTGAGGGCAAATATCTGGCTGAGCAGATCTCGGCTGACCGCCTGCTCACGCAATTGGTACCCGCACGACGTGGACGCATTGTTGACCGCCACGGCGAAGTGATTGTCGATAACCGCAATGTCTATCACATGGCCCTCGTGTTTGCCGATCTCTGCCACCCTTGGCGCCATACCAAACGCCAAGCCTTCTATCGCTTTGACCAAGAACGACTAACGCATTTCATTGCCGAATTATCGCTGCGACTTTTCTCTATCGACAAAACCCGCATTGAAGAAGTCGTACTCGATGAATTACGGCGCAATCCGGGCGTCGCCATTCGGCATCAACGCGGCAAAGAAGTATCACGGCCACAATTAATCGCGATACCACGTTCGGCGCTGCAAATGAAGGAATTGACCGCTAACCAACAAGAAAAAGTAGCCTCCTTATTTGAGCAACGCCTCATAAGCCAGAATCCACGCCAAGCCATAAGCGAAGAACTCAAACACCAGCGCCAAGAAGACGTCCTCCTCATAAACCACCAACAGCTCCTGCAACTCAGCAAGGCTGTTAATACCGAAATAGAACTCGGCACCGATTTCTGCACCGAAGCGCTGCTACCCTTCATGCCGCGTATTCACATAAACTTTGATAAGTACGACCCCAAACGCAGCATCATTGAATGGTATTTATTAGACGCCGACCACATCGACCAAGCCATCCGCCATTTAGCTAAGTTTGTTAAAACTGATGCCGACGCCCTGCGTTCTATTATCCTTGAAAACCTTGGTAACATGCATTTGAAGGACTCGATTGAAAATTGGTACTTTGCACCCAGCGCGATTGGCCAACAAATTAATTTATTACTGCCCCACGAAACCACACAATATAATTTTGATATTAGCGGACTACCGGCAAACCGTGAACGCATTTATATCATTCAAGGTGACAGCGAAGATAAACCTGAATTCCTCGATTCATTTATTAAACGCATACAGGCCAATCTCGATTTAGAAATAGATTGGCTGCGCGCACTCATAGAAGAAAAAGCTGAGCGTATATCTGCCTTTCGCTCTGGACGCACCTACCGTAAAAAACACGTCGCATTGGATTTTGATAAAACCCGACTCCTGATTAAGCGCCTCTCAGCCACACTCAGCAATGCGGGCATTCCCTGCACCGCACTCGAAGCCGAGCAGCATATCACCGACATCAGGCGCCTCTCAGACCGTGAATGGCAAGGCCTCTCACGACATCACCCCATCCCCTTCCTCAATGATATTCCACGCCGCATCGCGATTGGCCTCAGCGGCAGCGGCCAGCAAATCCCCGCAAGTATTAGTAAAGATTACCAAAACGCCGACGCCGCCCTACCCGGCATACACATCACCACCAGCAATGGCCGCGAATATTTATTCCCAAAAATTGCCAGTCATTTAATTGGCTATCTCGGACGCATCGACAGCAATATGAGTCGTGACGAAGCGCGCTCGATAGGCGTCGACCCCAATGGACTACGTGGGCGCAGTGGACTCGAAGCACAATATGACCACCTACTCCAAGGCAGCACCGGCCGATTAGTCAAACAAATTGATGAGGTATCACGGCGCTACCGTATTTTAAAAGATAAATCCAAAGACCCGCTCCCCGGTCAAACCCTGCACACCACCCTCGACATTCAGCTCCAACAACAATGTGAATACGCGCTGCAAAACTGGTTCAGCCTCGCCCAAGAACTTAACCTCCATACACCGCTCATGGAAGACGGCCTCAATGTCGGCAAAGGACGTGCTGGCATCGTGGTCATGGATGTCGACAGCGGCGCCATTTTATCGATGGGTAGTAGCCCCAGCTACGACCTACTCGAATTTAATAAAAACTATGAAGCGCTGCAAAAGGATCCCACCCAACCCTTGTTAGACAACGCCACCCTCGCTAACCGCCATCCCGGTTCTGTGGTTAAATTAATTGTAGGGGCAGCAGGCTTATATGAAGGAAAAATTACACCAAGCACAACCATGGAATGCCGCGGCTACATGGCCCTCGACAGCCGTGGTAATAAAATACTACGCGACCATGCCAGTGGCACCCTCAATGTTGCTGACAGCATAGCCCATTCGAGTAATGTATTTTTTGCCACAGTCGGCTCAAAACTAGAAGCCCTCCGCGTCTTAAGCTGGTACAATCGCTTTGGTCTCGGTAACAAGCATGCTTACAATATTCCTTGGCAGCGACCACAAACCCTCCCCTCACCGCTCAATATAAAAACCCTGCGCCCTAGTGAACCGCACTGGAACCCCTACGACACCTGGAGTATTTCGATTGGCCAGTTTATTAAAGTTGCACCATTAGAAGTCGTCACCATTCCAGCATTTGTCGCTAACGGCGGCACCATTGTGCGCCCACACCTGGTTACACCCTCAGAAAAATTAGTCTACGATCATGTTGAATTGCAGCCCAGTCACCTACGCGCCTTACGCAGCGGCATGGAACGCGCCGTCACCGAAGGCACCGTCACTAAATTACGACTCAGCGGCAGCGCCCAAGGTATCCGCGTAGCCGCCAAAACCGGCACCAGCCAATGGGGCCGCCGTGGCAATAAATTGGACCACGCATGGTTAATTGGTTATGCCCCAGTGAAAAACCCCAAAGTCTGCTTTGCCATATTTGTGCACAGCGGCACCTCGGGTGGACGAGCCTGCACTGGCATTGCAAAAGCGGTGCTTGAGAAGTACTTCGAGATCTATGGCCCAACTGGCCATCGCCGCTAGCTCAAAGCGGAGGGGCACGTCATCTTCTGCGTTGCCTCGTTCTCATTTAAACCAGTAAACTTCGGCCTCGGGCGCCTTGAAGCTGACGCACCTCTCCGCTTTGAGCGGGGATTAATTATTAAATGTAGGAAAGCAATGGCACACGTCATCTTCTGCGTTGCCTCGTTCTCATTTAAACCAGTACACTTCGGCCTCGGGCGCCTTGAAGCTGACGCCCTCCTACGTCTGGAGCATCGCTTAGTTTAAAAACAACCAAAGAAACACCAGTCGCTGCGTCCTTAGCGCCTAAAATCTGGCGCAGTGCTGCCGTTTTGAGGCTCATAATGAACGGGCGTCCGTTCAAAAAGAGCTGGTGAGTCAAGCAGCTACGCAAAAGGATACAGGGTTTCCCTATATCCATGGATATAGGGAACAAACTCCCTGGATATGGGGAAAAGTAAATGGATCTAGGGAAAAAGATATATGAGTCTGTGGGCAATTCTGCAGAAAACAGGCTCACTTTCACGGGAATCTCTATAGGATATAGGGTTTCCCTATATCTATACTGTTACATTCCTAAAATAAATTAAAAAGAATCTATAATTAAATGCGAAC
>CBDUFM010000184.1:0-6020 GCA_965366325.1 uncultured bacterium | reverse complement strand
AGACTCCGGCCAATCTCCAACATGCGCTGTTCGCCCCCGCTCATGGTTCCGGCCATTTGCCGTGATCGTTCTGCCAGGCGCGGGAAGAGACCGAAGATCGCGTCAATGCGTTCGGCGACTCTTTGCTTGTCCTTCTCCAGGAACATGCCCATTTCGAGGTTCTCGAATACGGTCATCTGGGGGAACACGCTGCGGAGTTGCGGAACGATTGAAATGCCGCCCGCCAGCACGCGCTGCGGCGTGAAATTGGTGATCTCGGCCCACTTGGTATCAATGATGACTTCAGACATGGCGTTGCGAATCACAACGGTCTGTGCTGTAGCCTCAGTGGGGGCTGTTTGGTGAGGGGGCGTGGTTTGGTTTGATGCTGCAGCAGTGTCTGCGCTGTGGGCAAAGCCCTGACAGAGAAGTGCAATCAAAACGAGAATGTATGGTTTCATAAGCGGGTTGCGCATCATGGTCCAGACTCACCAAGGGCAAGGCTGTAGGGGGTCTAGATGAGCTAAAATTCAGGAAAAGGAGCCGCATCTATGCGATCGGCGCTGGGCTGGAAAACTAAGCTCGTCTTAGCTCTGTGCGAGACCCGCACTGGGCGGCTTAGCTGCCGCTATCTGCCTCGGGAAGCACGCCTTGGGCTTTGGCCAGGCGCTGGCTGAGGTCGTTGAGCATGCTATCGAGGTACTGATTCTCTTCTTCGTCACGATTGCCTTCGGTCTTCTCTTTGAGGACGTGCAGCAGCTCAATCGAGTATTGGGCAAAGCGTAGATTCTGCTCACGTTGGCCCGAGCCCGGATTGGGGATTTCGCCTAGTTGCATCAGAGCCTGAGAACCGAGGCCGCTAAGGAAGTTCAGAAAGTTTGCTTGTGGGATCTTATCATCGCTCATGGGCGCATGAGAGCAGATCATCTGCGCAGCACAAGCGCGTGATCACTTGCGCTTGGCAGTGATCTGTGGCAATAGCGTGACTGTGCCGTTGCATGCGGGTGCTAGCATAAAGCCGCTTCTGTGCGTATACTCTTACTATGAACGGCACTGCAATAATGTTATGGCGATTATGGCGCGGTGGACGACAGGGTCTACGTCGCTATCTGATCGACCAACCCTTGCAGGGCCTAGCCTTTATGGGCGTGATTTTGATCGTGTGGCTGACCATCATGACGATTACTAATCAGGCCTTGACCTTTTTGGAAAATGAACGTTTTGTTACTTTCAAACCGCGGTTAATTGAAGCCATTATCGCGCTGTTTTTCTTCGCCTTGTATTTTTTGATGTGTATCTCGGATATGGTGGTGTCGTGGACCTCTTTATTCCGTAGTGAGTCTGCGGTATTTCAGGGTCAGCTGCCAATTAGTAATCGAGCGCTGTATTGGAGTGCATTTACCGAAGGTGGCTTATGGTCTGGCTGGGCGCTATTGGTCTTAGCGGTGCCGCTGGTTTTATCGCTGCAGGCTGAGGCGGCGGAGCCGTATTTGTATTTACCTGCGGCGGTGGTGACATTTGTCGGATTTTTCTGTTGTTGTATGAGTACGGGTGGCCTGTGTTCTATTTTGCTTGGTCGTCTTATTCCATATCTGCGGCGTGGAATGAAAGGGATTTTAATTGTCGTCATTTTGATTATTGCGGGATTTGCATTCATGGCTTTGGGTGCGATTGAAAACCGTGGTCAGCCCTCTACCTTCATGCGCGAAATTATTGGTCGCTTAAGTTTTACCGAAAATCCGTATTTACCGCCGGCATGGGCACAGCTTTCACTCAACAATGCGAGTTTGAGCCGCTGGGACGATTGGTTTTATTATGCCCTGCTGATGTTTTCGTTTTCCATGATGCTATCACTGATTGGCGAGTTCATTGCACAGCGACGCTTGCGCGTGGATATTGACCGCCTGTTGGGGCGTCCAGATAGCGCGCGTAAAAGTCGTAGTAAGCCATGGCCAAAGCTGCCGTTTTTTGATCAGCAAATTGGTATGTTAATTGTCAAAGATTTTAGATTATTCATACGTGACCCGGCTCAAGTGATGCAATTCGGTATGTTTTTTGGTCTATTGAGTTTGTATATAATCATGTTGCCGCGCATTAGTCAGACGTTTTCATTTTCAGAGGCGTGGCGTCCAGTGGTGTCCTTGCTGAATCTCGCTGCCATCAGTATGGCAATGGCGACTTTTACCGGTCGCTTTGTCTATCCGATGCTGAGTTTGGAGGGTAAACGTTTGTGGGTCTTGATGTTGGCCCCGTGGCAGCCAGAACGCATTGTTAGTGGCAAGTTTATATTCGCCTGTTTGATTGCTATTCCCATCAGTGTGCTCTTGGTGACCAGCTCTGGTTATTTGCTGGAACTATCTGCGCAGACGATTGTCTATGAGGTATTTGTAACGATTTGTTTAGGCTTGGGCTTGTCGGCCAGTGCCTTAGGGACTGGCGCGCGTCTAGCGGATTACCGCGAGGATAACCCTGCTAAATTGGTCGCTGGTTATGGTGGGACGATTAATCTTTTGGCGTCAATTACTTTTTGCGCGGTGATTTTGGCTGGGGCATCGTTGCCGGTAGTACGTGGTGAATTGGCGGCGACTTGGATTATCGGCTTGATGTGGACAAGCATTATTTCTGTCCTGTGGATTTGCTACGGCCTGTATATGGCACATTATTGGTTTACACGTCAGGTGTGGCAGTGTTCAGGTGCGACACATAAAAACATGAGCACGCAGCGTGGCCAAAAACATCTGACGCTCTTAATTGCGCAGTCAGTTTTAATTGTTTTGGCTGTTTATGTATTGAGCTATGGTCCCTGTCTGTATTTGTGGGATCAATTGCACGGCAGTCAGCGGGCATTTGAAATGCTGTATGCACCGATTTTGTGGGCTAAGGAATTCAGTATCTTTGAAGGTCTTATTACGCGTTATGAATCTTTTTTCATTGATCCGTAACTAGGATAAGGGCTACAAAAAAACCGGATGCGTGGGCATCCGGTTTTTAATGGACAACAGAGATCGCTTAAGCGTTTGTTGCAGCCTGTTGGGCAAATGATTTCATAAAGCTGGCTAAGGCTTGGCAGCCGGCTTCTGGCATAGCGTTGTAAGTGCTGGCACGAATGCCACCGACTGAGCGATAGCCCTTGAGTGCAAACATGCCTTTCTCGGCAGCTTGCGTAATGAATTGTGCAGTGAGTTCTTCACTTGGCAGGGTGAAGGTGATGTTCATGCGGCTGCGATTGGGGATGTCGGTAACCGTGCCAGTGTAAAAGCCATTTGATTGGTCAATGGCATCGTAAACTAATGCTGTTTTGCGTTCATTCAGCGCTTCAACCGCCGCAATCCCGCCTTGGCGTTCGAGCCAGCGGAAATTTTCTAAGAGCATGTAAATGCCAAAGGTTGGTGGCGTATTGAGGCAGCTGTCTTTTTCAGCGATAATTTGATAATTAAATATTTCTGGCATATCTTTTTTAGCGTCAGCCAAAAATGATTTGCGGATAATGGCTAGTACGACACCAGATGGACCAAGATTTTTTTGTGCACCTGCATAGATCATGGCGAATTTATTGACATCAATTTCACGTGACATGATTTCGCTGCTCATGTCGGCAATTAAACACGGATGATCTGGGATTTCGCTAATGCGCGTGCCAAAAATAGTGTTATTGGTGCAGATGTGTAAATAATCAGCATTGCTGTTGCACGTGAACTCTGGAATATAACTAAAGTTTTTATCGCTTGAGTCACCAATGACTCGAACCGTGCCGAAGGCTTCGGCGGCCTTGGCTGCTTTCTTCGCCCACTGGCCGGTCACTAGGTAATCGGCGGAGCCTTTGAGGAAGTTCATGGCCAAGAGGGTGAACTGTTGGGTAGCGCCACCTTGGAGGAAGAGAATTTCGTAGTCGTCACTGATATTGAGGAGACTGCGGCAACGTGCTTGGGCTTCTTCGAGGACCGCAATGAATTCCTTGCCACGGTGACTCATCTCGGCGATGCCAATGCCGCTGCCTTGGTAATCAATGAGGGCCTGTGCCGAAGCTTCAAGGACTTCGGTGGGCAAAGTGGCTGGGCCAGCACTAAAATTGTAGGCGCGTTCGGTCATCTGAGGGCTCCATTGGTCTTCATGTTGTTGGCAGGGAGTTGCGCAGCATCGTTGGCACGGTAAGCAGGACGCACTACACGCAAGCGCAAAGACTCTGACTGATAGCACTCATGCAGCAGACGAGTTTTGCTGGAGGACTTGCTCGATGTCGACTGAGAATACGCCTACGGAAGACCCCTTTGATGACAAGTTGCCGGCACCAGGCGGCCTACCTGCTGAGGTGAAAGAAGTGCCATTGGAGTCACCGCAGGAACTACCGCTTGAGCAGTCAGATGCTGTACCAGCGGAACAGACACAGGTAGAGATCCCTGATGAGGTGCGTGAGGCGATCATTGGTGAGTTTCTGGAAGAAGCTGCATTTGAGGAGTTCAAGCAAGCGCGTCCAGATTTATGGATGCAGGTTAAACGTCTGAATCGAGTCTTGGAATTGCAGGACGAATCCGAGGAGCAGTGTTTTCAATCGGGTATCTGTTTTATTCATACGAATACGCCAGATTTCCAAGGCTTTTGCATAAAACGCATTATCGAAATAGATTTAGAGAGCTGTATGGTGGTTGTCGAAATCTATGGTGAAGAAGAATTGCGACCAGGTGTGGTTATGCTGCCGTTAGAAGTTATTTCGTGGTTTGGTTTTCCTGCAGAAAAAGTTGCCATGGATATGAGTTTCCGTGGTTTTACCTTTGGCCAAAAGGGGCCGCAGGCTGTGAAGAGTCCGGGCACCAGCCGTATTGTGAAATCGTTTGCTGACGCCAACGAGACAAGTCCGAAATAACGGATCCGATTACGTGCTGTGCCTAAAAAAGCAGCGCTCGAGAGAGCGCTGCTTTTTTAATGATCTGTATAGGTGTAAAATTATTCGCTGGCTTCTTCTTCGGTTTCAGCGCTGGCGACTGCTTCATCGGCGGCGGCATCAGTTTCGGCGCTTGCTTCTGTCGCTGGCGCAGGTGGCTTGGCGACGATGACTTGTGCGGCGCGAATGATTTGATCATTTAATTGATAACCATTACGTTGCACTTCTATGATTTGGCCACGCGCAACGTCTTCCTGTTCGATCTCAGCAACGACTTCGTGTTTAGCAGGATCGAAGATGCCGTCCGCTTGTACGATCTGAATGCCGGCGCCTGAAAACACGCCTTTAACATTTTCGTGGATCATAGTAACGCCCATGGCAAAGTCGTTAAACTTTTCAGGGTTTGCTGCTTTAATCGCCATCTCGAAATTATCCATTTCATTTAAGAGTGGACGTACAAAGCGTGCAAGTGAGCGGATGCCGGCTTCATCGGCGGTTTTACGCAAGCGTTTACGGACATTTTCAAATTCAGCTTGCTGGCGCATGAGTTGGTCGCGTAATTCGGCTATCGTGCTTTGCAATTTTTCAAATTCGCTTGCCATAATGATGACTTCTTCGTCGGGTGCTTCCTCGACAACTTCGACATCGGCAGTGTCATCAACTGTTTCTTCGAGATTAGGATCGTTGATTGCTTCGTCAGCCAATTTTTCTTCCGTA
Organism: uncultured bacterium; assembly: GCA_965366325.1. Lineage (GTDB taxonomy): Bacteria > Planctomycetota > UBA11346 > UBA11346 > UBA11346 > JANQLF01. The sequence goes on along the minus strand of CBDUFM010000184.1, from coordinate 445 downwards.
TTATCTGTGCTCATGTTGTAGACCTATTGGTAAATGTAGGGTTGTTTAATCGAACAGTTTTTTCAGGCGTTCAAAGAAGCCCTGTTGTTCAGCGTTAATTTCTTTTTTCTCAATTTCAGCGAGTTGCTCAAGTAATTCACGATGTTGGCCACTGGTTTTCTTGGGCACGGTGACTTGAATGATGACCAGTTGATCACCGCGTCTGCCACCACCAACAGGAATGCCTTGGCCGCGCATGCGTAGAATTTCACTTGGTTGGGTGCCGGCTGGCACCTTTAATTTAATTTTGCCGTCTAACGATGGTACCTCGACTTCAGCGCCGAGAGCAGCCTGTGAGTAGCTCACTGGAACTTTGCAGACGACGTCATTTCCATGGCGTTCGAAAAAGGCATCGTCTTTAACGCGGAGTAGGACATATAAATCGCCGCGTGGACCGCCTTGTGGT
>CBDUFM010000183.1:0-6024 GCA_965366325.1 uncultured bacterium | reverse complement strand
AGTCGCATCACATTTAAAAATTGAATCGCCCCATGACAATTACATTGATTGGTTGGATGAGCGTGGATTACTAGAAACTTTTGCCTTGGACTGGGCCGCTGAATTTGGTTGTGGGCCTGAAACGAGTCGCTTGTTTGAAAATGAATATCCGCGCGCTCCCTTAACAGTGAGAGACAGCCAATTACCAGCAGATGCTACCATGGAGGCATGGACAGCACAGCGCAGTATTCAATTTATCCAAGAAGCACACAAAGACGGCCAGCCTTTTTTCTGTTCTGCTAATTTTTATCGACCTCACCAACCGTATACACCGATTCCTGCATGGCGCGAAAAATTCGATGCCAGTCACTGGGGCAAAGGTCGCGCCTTTAATGACCACACACCTTCCTGAAAACCTTTACCACTACCACAAATCCAAAGGTAACCCATGGTGCCTAGAGACATGCCGCAACGAGAACGACGGCCAAGCATTCCGTGCGTACTTAGCTGCTTATCATGCACTGGTTGCAGAAATGGATCATCACATTGGTTCGATACTCCAATGCATAGACGAGCTCCAACTTGCCAATGATACGATTATTATTTACACAACCGATCACGGTGATTTTGTTGGCGAACATGGCCTCGCCGAAAAAGCAGCTTGGGCACACAATGTGTACGAAGCAACCTTACGCGTGCCGTTAATTATTCGTTGTCCCGGCATTAAAAATGCAGGCCGCGTGAGTGAGGGCCTCGCTGAATTAGTTGACCTCTACCCAAGCTTGCTTGACCTCTGTCAGATCCCAGTCGAACCCTGCAGTCAACACATCGGTGGACTCAGCCTGAAGCAGCATCTGCTCGAAGAGACGCCCATCCAGCGAGATTATAGCGTCAGTGAAAATCGCCTACAACGAACGGTCATTAGTGATCGATATAAATTATCGGTCCCGGCACAAATTGATGATGACGCACAACAAGAGATGCTTTTCGATCGCGTTTCTGATCCACATGAATTAGATAACCGCATCAATGATCCCGAACTACAGCCGCTAATAAATGAATTGAAAAACGCACTGCAAGAATGGGATGAAAAAGTCCCTGCCTTAGCCAGTTAAACCGGTATATTTATCTATTTTTTCTGCGCGAATAACCACTCATAAAAGGACGGGTCTGCGAATGTCTTATTCCAAACCCCGTGCCCACCCTTTGGGATTTCGGTATAGCGTGGCTCAGCACCAAGCGCCCTTAAGGCCTCAACCATATCACGGCTACCACTCACAGGCACTGCCGTATCGTTTTCTCCGTGCCATGCCCACACAGGTATCGATTTAATTAACGCCGCATCACTCGGACTACCAGCACCACAAATAGGTGCACCAGCAGCCCATAAATCAGGTGCTCGTAACAGTGCATCCCAACATCCATACCCACCCATGGATTGACCGACCGCATAAACGCGTTTGGCATCAATTGCATGCTGCGTCATAGTTTTGCGTACCAGTTCGAGAGCTTGTTGCATACACGGAGTGACTGCAAGATCAGCAAGCGCATAAGAACCCTTATTAAAATTTTGATCAACCCAACGCTTCCCCTTCGGGACCTGTGCCGCTAATACATAACAGGGGTATTTCTTTTGGGCTTTATCATTTATAAAGCTCCAAGCCAATTCCATAGCACCAATATTATCCGTACCACGACGTCCGGCTCCATGAAAAAATACCACTAATGGCAGCGGTCCATCTACCGATGCCCCTACAGGGACAAACAGTCGCCACGGTAATTGCATGACACCAGCATCTATGCCATGTGGCATTTTTTCAATCAATCGTGCACGTTCTGGCTTCAGCTTTCCATAGTCAGCGGCTTGAACTGCAATAACAGCGCTGCATACAATCAAAAGCAAACATATTTTAATGAACATCAAATTCCTGACCCGCCTGCCTTACTTCCCAACTGGGATAGTGAGTTTATTTCTTTGAGACGTCCAATGCAATGTCGTCTATCCACAGTGACGCCTTTTTTATTTTGGTATTCGATATTTTATTACCACCGACTAAAAACGAAATACCTATTATGGGTGGATTCCATTTCCCATCTGCCTTGCCGCCCCATGATTCATGTTTCTTTTCCAAACCAGAAAAATCGTATTTAATCATTTCCCATTTCTTGCCGACTTGAAAACCAGGTATTTGGTGCGTCTGCCCTGACGAATCGGTTAAGCGCAGGGTGATTTGCTGAGTATTCTCAGCACGCGCAAAAAAGACAATGCCCTTGGCCTCTTTCTTGAGGTTTGTCACTTTGGTCAGCGCACAGACATAAGCACCACCGCCCGTAAAATCAGCATCCAAACGCATGGCCGCAGCACCACGCTGACGTTGTCGTTTATCTAGACTGAGCATACCCGTAGCACCAGGAAATTCATCACCGCCGAAATATTTCCACGTACCATGCTTGTCGCTTATTTTATCCGTGAACAGGAGCGTATAGTCAGCGCCATAGGCACTACAGTACGTGGCACAGAGCAGGCTAGTGATAAGGAGAAATGAAACGTGCTTGAACATGATATTTTCCATTCTATTGATATATATCTTTAGGGAATCATGTCCTAGCTTCGGTTTTGGCAAGCGAAAACTACGTGACTAGCAGGCAAGCCAGTCTAAGTCACTGCTCAAACATATCTTACGCATTCAAACCGCATGACTTTTCATGAGAGCGAAACCCATTGGCCCCGATTAGGCCACATAATTCGGTAGCCATGCACCCAAGCTATGTAAAGCGCCCTGCACTTGCGCCGCCGATACGGAGCGCACACGGCCGCTCACAGCCAGCGCTGCATTAACCCCAGCCGCTTGTCCCATGATGTAACAACCAGGCTGCACCCGCAAAGAACCAAGCACCACCCTGTCAGCGCTCACACAACGACCAGCAACCATCACATTGTGCAAGCCCTGTGGGCGTAAAATACCTAAAGGTATTCCATAAGATTCACCGGGCGCCATACGCATCCGTTCAAACACTTTTTCACAATCATCGGACTCTTCCAATGTTGTTGGATGCAAATCAACCGGATAGGAATAACGCCCAATTTCATCGTCAAAAATTGCACGATCCTTAAAGTCCTGAATACTTAACTCATAATCGCCAGTAATACGGCGCGTTTCTCGAATACCAACACGCGCGGCAGTGCCACCAAGATGTAAACGTTCATAACCGGTTAAATAAGAACGAAAATACTGTGCGTATTCACCCATGCGTCGACGGGCGTCAATCGCATGTTTCGTCAATGAGCGCTCATCTGTTCCATCGATGCCGAACAAATGTCCAATGTTGCCATTACCACAATCCGGCCCAGTCGGAACAATGCCCGGCATACCTGGATCTGGACAGGAAAAGATTCCGTCCTCAATGGCTTGTTTAAGAAATTTTGATTGATGCCATAGCCCATGCTCGGCTGCATTGGCCTTATCCCAATCAATCCCAGACCACATACTCACTAAGGTACCTGGTTGCATACGACCTAAATCATCGCCTTTAGAAAAAGGTGCACCTGCCCACGCACATATGTCGCCATCGCCAGAAGCATCGACAACACAACGCGCACGCACGCCAAACAAACCGCTTTTGCCTTGGCAAATCAACATGCGCACCACACCGTCTTGCGCATCAACACCGATAACGCGTGTATGTAGTGATGGCGTAATAAGAGATTCAGCGGTTATTAAATTATCAAAAACAACCTTCAGTGCTTCAGGCTCAAAATACAGATCACCCGGTTTGCGTAGCGGATGCTCAATGCAGCCATTGGCGGCAATTAAACGATCATGAATTTCACGCCCAATTCCCTCAGCGTGAAAATCCACACCATCACCAAATTGACAGAGCATGGGTAAACCACCAGAGGTTCCCATACCACCAAAGCACAATTCCCCTTCGGCAATAAAAACTGACGCGCCCATGCGTGCTGCAGCAAGTGCCGCAGATGATCCCGCAGGTCCACCACCCGCCACAAAAACGTCGACCTCATGGCGAACTGGGATAGTGCACGCAAAATTTGCCATTTCCTGGGTGGATTGTCCGTCCGTTTTATGCAACAAGTTCGCAAGCTTAGTCATGCTCATACTCCATTTTAATTATGGCGATAGCCGTGCACACAGCTAAGCGGCTGGCGGCGATTGCCATGCACCCGATTCTTCACCGAGTACAATTTCCACAGTTCCACCTTTAGCAATTTCACTATGCAGCAACCACGCGCGGTCTATTTTATGCCCATTAAGATATATTTCCTGAATAGCCGCACCCTGCCCACGCTTCGCCATACGTAATTCATGTGCAGCAGTACCCAAGCGGTAACAGAGCTCATCAAAATGGGGAATGGTGAGATAATAAAAATCACGCGCCATTGCTGGGAACAGGCCCGTTAACGTTGATACAATAAAGGTCGCGTGCGAGCCCATATCCTCATTATCCGGCAAGCCATCACGTTCTAATGAATAATACGTATCTAATATTTTCGCTAAGGTCGCAGAAGATTTTTCTGGTTTGCCACAATAGTGATAAAGACATGGCGCATGCAGAATAATCTCTTTCCACAAATGAATATTATCAGCGAATAAATGATCCAAGAAGTCCTCAAAAGCAGGCAAACCACCAAAGCGCTCAATCAATCCATAGATATCGTGATGAACACAGCAAGCCCATTCAGCAGCCGTACCCTCATAATAATGTGGATCGTTCCAATAATCTCGACGGCTCGGTTTAAACGGATCAATAGTATCTACAATTTCTCCCTGCGCATTTTTAGGCAAAAAGACCTTTAAGTCATCGTCCCATAGCTGCCAAATACCCGCCGCTCGCTGTGCGTAGGTTTGCGCAAGCTGCTTATCACCGAGATGCGCAGCAAGCACACCGCCACAATAATCCTGTGTCGCATACTCAATACTTAAGGACACCGAACTCTTTTCACCAGCCGGTATATATCCATGTTCTAGATAGGCTGCGCGCTGACGTCGTCCTTGGCGGGCCGGATCTGGAGAATCTTGCTCACTATTTTTTTGAATAAATGTCAATGCTTTGTCATAGTCGACGCCAGCGATTCCTTTAATGGCCGCCTCTGCAAACAACACGTCTGCAGCACAACCACCCTGAGCCGAACCATGATGCGAGGCAATCCACGCATCCGGAAGCCAGCCCGTTTGCTCAGCAATGTCGAGCAAATTATTAAGGAAGTCACGATGGAATTCAGGCATTGCTAATGCAAAAAAACTATTCGCATTGCGTACGCTATCCCACAGACAATACAAATCTGCAAAATGCTGCTTACCGCTGTGCCAACGTTCATTTTCATGATCAATACCGCGATCGGTCGGCATACAGAATAATCGATACAGGGCGTTGTAGAGCTGCGTTTGTTTATCAGCATTTTCGCCACTCACAGTGATGAGCGACAAAGCTTGATTCCAAACATCATCTGCCTGCTGCGTCACGGTGGCAAATGTACCTGCCTCGCGCGTCAACGCAGCACGAGCTTGAGCCACACTGACATAGGAAATTGCGATCTGAACGCCGAGCTGTTTAAGTTCTCCAAAACCGAGATCAAGCTGCAGGCCGACGCCTTCACTAAAGGAAGATGTATACATGCCTGCTACATTGATGTGCCAGCAACGCTGCATTGGTGCCGATAAAGACATGGCGAAATACACGCTGTACGGCGAACGCGTCCCCCAGCCACCACGCAAATCTGCGCGTCCCGTGACTAATTGTTCATCAACAATTTCAATACTGCCACCAATGCTTGCACCGACTGCGTAAGCCAACCATTGATGATCGCCAACCTCTGCACGGATCACAGCAGCTAAATCTAGTCGCAGATTACTCTGCTCGCCCTCTGGATAGTGCAGGTCGTATACAGCGCATTGATGCGTCGCTGTTATCCGCACCCGCACATTACTGGGGTCTAAAGTTACGCAGTAGCTTCCCAATGCAGCATGTTCATCTTTTTTCTCAAAGCTGCCTGGGTAACGACGTGACCTGCCCGCGTACGGCATA
>CBDUFM010000182.1:0-6053 GCA_965366325.1 uncultured bacterium | reverse complement strand
GCCCAGTGTCTTTGGTAACCCCATTTAATGAAAATGCTGTCTCAGCAGATTGTTTTTGTCTACGTTGTTGTTGGAACTGTGGGTTGCGATGACGATCCATTAAAAATGCTTGATCTGTTAATTGAATGTCTGCAATCGGTGCGTTTCCACTCCGGATATCATTACGTAATTGTGGTAGCGCACGTTCGAGACTGTGACGAACAGAATCATCTTCTGCTTGTAGGCGTACCGTCATGCGCCCATTTTGTTCAATGATTTCTATTTTAACGGTCCCTAATTCGGGGGGCGTTAAACGAATTTGTAATACTTTTTGATTGCTATTTAATTGTTGCACAACGGCGCGGTCGATTTGTTTGGCCACGGCTTTATCCATGGCATTCATTTCTGGTGCTGTCTGTAATTGACTGGGGCCCTGAGGCTTCATGTCACTTATTTGAATCGCGCCATTATCTGCTGATTGGATAGCGCTCGCAAACGACGTCTGTTGTTGGCCGGTCTGTTGTGTATTTGTGTTACTTGTGTGTGGCAGGCCATCTTGATCCGCTTGTTGAGAGTCACCGTGGTGCTGTTGTTGTTGAGCCTGCTGTGCCACTTGCGCACCTGTGACGGGCCCTGCTTTCTGTGTCGCATCCGTTTGGCTCAGCGAGCTCTCCGTTGTGCCGGTGGTGATAGCAACGAGTTGAGCTGCGTCAGGAGCCTCATCGCTGCTGCTGACTTTAGTCGCTGCATCGATTGGGGCTAAACTTGCCGTAGCTGGTTGGCTTTGTACTTGCGCATCCTGTGCTTGAGTGGGTAGCGCTACGTCGACAGCCGCCTGTTGAAGGACTTGCGCAGCTGTAGTGCTTTTCTCAGTAGAACCACTCATGGCCTTCAGCTCGCTATCTACGGGGACGAGCTGCTCCGTCTGGAGCGGTGCTGCCGCTTCTAGCAGTGATTGTAATTCCAAAATTGCAGTGTTGGCAGGCTCTGCTGTGTGGGCCTCGGGTTTTGGTGCTGGTTCTGCGTTTTGATTAAGCTGACTATTATCGCTGGCATCGACTGGATCATCAGTGCGCTGTGGATCGTCCGTCTGCTGCGTTGGCTTGTCGACGGCGTCAGGCCGATCACTGTTTTCTCGTTCTTTGCTGCGTTGGGCTCGTTGAGCCTGCTCTTTAATCGCATCGTTGAACTGCTCGCTGCTGCTATCACTGACCTTATCGAATGTAGCGCGGCTGATCATCTGATCGAGACTCATATTCAGCTCCTATCTTCTGTAATCCTAACGCACAAGGCGCGCCAATTATTTGTCCCGCACAGTGACTGTGGACTGGCTTTACGAGAGATTGTTCCAGTCTGGTCAGCTAGCATCGCAGTCGCTTTGAACATCCGTTGGAGTGCCATATGGCAGGACTTACTTTACCCAGCAGTTTGGTTTCAGTCGCGTGGTTACAGCAGCATTACCAAGAGAAAAACGTGCTTATTCTCGATGCGACTTGGCATTTGCCTGCTGCTGAACGCGATGGCCGTAGTGAATGGCAGGAACGACGCATCCCTGGTGCACAATTTTTCGATTATGACGCTGAGATAAAAGATCACCAATCAGCCTTGCCGCGCATGATGCCCAGTGCTGAGTTATTTACCCAAGCAGTGCAGCGTCTCGGCGTATCGCGTAAAAGCGTCATTATTATTTATGATGCGAATGGTCTGTTTTCTAGCCCGCGCGCATGGTGGATGTTTCGTGCTATGGGTCATAGCGCGGTGGCCGTTTTAGATGGTGGTTTACAGGCGTGGCAGGAAGCGGGCTACGAACTAGAAACGCAAACTCCGCGGATCGCGCGACTAGGTAACTTTAAGGCCGCGTTACAGGAAGACTTTTTTGTGGATGCGGAGCGGGTGCTAGCCGCAATCCAAAATGAGCAGGTGCGCATATGCGATGCACGTTCCGCTGAACGTTTTGCGTCGGGGCATATGCCGACAGCGCAGAATCTTCCCTATACGGAACTCTTAGAACATGGACGGATGAAGGATCTTGCGTCACTGCGCGCGCTCTTTCAGCAGCGGCTTACAGATGAGCAACGGCTTCTATGCAGCTGTGGTTCTGGTGTAACGGCTTGCGTCTTGGCCTTGGCTGCTGATCTAATCGGCAGAACTGATATAAGTGTCTACGATGCATCTTGGTCTGAATGGGGTAGTAATACTGATTACCCTCAAGTTACCGCGTCATGAACGGCACTGTGCGCAATCGCGCACAGGAGGTTTAGATTTAGCGGCAACGCGCAGCATGGAGCGATACACGACGCTGTAACTGTGGACTATCCCGTCACGCAGGAGCAGTCCAAGGCATTAGTTTAGTGATGATGTTTGATGGACTTTCAGTAATTGGGCTAGGCGCTACTCGGCATGGGTACGTCAGGCAGCGTTTCTATGCCTGCCTACCTGCCTGTTTGTTACTAGTGCTTGGCGCTGTGAGCTGGCTGTCAGCTGCAGAGATGCATCCACAGCACGCTATCCAACGCTTACGCTTGCATGCACCGCTTACATCGACGATTCTTGCTGAAGGTGGGCTCGCCAAAGACGCGCGCGTTATACAAGCACAAATTTTTGTGCCCGATGATGCACCGCGTGACCTCGGGGTCGGCGCTTTTATTAAAGACGACGATGGAACCTGGTTTCAATTAGCGCATCCGTATCGCCTAGGCCCCGGTCATCATCATTTACATTTTTCCTTAGACGCATCGACTCCCTGGTCGAGTGAGCCAGGATCCATGCGGTGGAGTGATTATCGTATTTTTAATGGCCAGCACTATGGCTTGTATTTTTGGTCTGAACAAAGCAGTCAATCTGAACTGACGATACAATCTTTGCGTGCAGTCAACGCGCTCCATGGGGAGACAGTGCTGACAGCATTCCGCTGTACGGATTTATCGATCACTAATTATGATGTCCACACGCAGCAGGCTTATGCGCGCACTGGCGAGCGTTGGGATATCTATCTACGTCCTGATCCCTTTCCACAGAATCCTTATGACATGGAATTATTTCAAATGGATTTGTTGGTGACTGATGCTGGTGGACAAGAGCATCGCTTTCCATGTTTTTACAAACAGCAGATAGTGCTCCGTGATGGCGGTGATCGTGAAATTGGCATAGCGACTATGGACGCTGCTTACTGTGCACGCTTTCGACCTATGCACGCCGGTGTTTATGATCTGCGCATTGAGGCACGTTGGTATGTGAGTGCTGAGAAAGCCGCGCTAGCGGATACGACCATTACCGGGTCGGGAACGGAGCATGAAACGGATACGCAAAAGCGTGTTAATAAGTCATACGTAGAGCGTGTCTTAGATCTCGGTACCTTAGCTGTCAGCGGCGATGATTACGACCCCTACCTGCGTGTTGATGCAGATGACAAGCGCTTTTTTTCCTATGGCGCAGGAGAGAAGCAATTTCATTTTCCAGTCGGATTAAATATTCAGTGCATATCTGATAAGCGTGCGATTAAAAATGTGAAATCAGCGCCGACGCCAGTGCGTGGTTTATTGTCTTACAAAGCATACCTAGATCGTTTGGCGCGTGGCGGCGGTAATAGTGCGGAAATCTGGTTATCTTCGTGGAATCTGGCCTTGGAATGGAACGATGCGTGGCCGGATCAGCATGGTGTCGGTATCTATAGTGAGGCCAATGCTGAACGTGTGGAACAATTGTTAGACTATGCGTGGGAGCGCGGCATCCGGATTATTTTGGTTATTAATAACCACGGTCAGGCTTCGGCGAAGAGTGACCCAGAATGGAAGGAGTCACCGTATAATAAGGCCAACGGTGGCTGGTTAGAGCGGCCGAGCGAAATGTTTACCGACGAGCGCGCTCGTCATTACCAACAACAAATACGACGTTATATAGTGGGACGTTATGCAGACCATCCGGCAATTATGTGTTGGAAAATGTGGAGTGAAATGAATTTAACCGGCGGCAGTAAAACGCAGCTGGTTGATTGGCATGCGTGGGCATTTCATGATTGGAAGGCCATGGATCATTATTATCAGCACCCTGTGACATCACATTGGTGCGGTGATTATCGCAATCCGGATCCGAATTTGGTGTCGTTACCACAAATGGACTTTATTGCGATCGACGCATACCATCGTCAAGGTTTTCTGCCGGGCTTACTCCAACGCAGTACCTTGGATCCCAAACGTGGTTTATCACAATTTAATAAGCCGATTGTGGTGACTGAGTTTGGGGGTAACTGGAATGCCTGTCCGCTGCCGCAGTTGGTGGCCGAGCATCACATTGGCGCATGGTGTGCCTTGGTGAGTGGCCACGGTAGTGCGCCGCATTTATGGTGGTTTGAATGGGTGGATCAAAATAATTTGTACCGTCCTTATGCTGGCATAAGCGCCTTTTTGGCTGGTGAGGATTTGCGTGATCCTCAAGCACGGTCGCGTGAATTAAATATGTTTTAAGCTGATAAAGCGTTGGCAAAACAGCGCATTTGGAATCGTGCATGGATGCATAAGAACAAAGCCGGACAAGATCAGGTGACTGCATATTTTGTGGATCATCAATGGGCGCATAATGGATTGCAGACACCTATACATAGTGCTGTGCACTGTGCGTTGGCCTTAGGGCCTGGTCGTTACCTGGTTGAATGGTGGGATGCCAGTATGGGCCAATGCATTGCATCTGAACACTTGGCTGTTTCGACAGCAGCAACGCAGTCACTGCGCATGCCTGATTTTCGCCGTCACATCGCATTAAAAGTACGCTGGCTTGAGCCCGTTGCGGCTAGCCCTGATCTCGGTGTGTTAAGGAATTAATTGATAATACTGCCGTGTGTCTGCTGTTGTTGATCCATGATGAACTGATGCTGAGAGATATAGAAACGCGGGCAGATTTAGATGTGCTGATGCGTACGTTTTACGAGCGCGTTTTAGAGGATGCTGAATTAGGGCCTAAATTTGCTGACATAGATATGGATGCGCATATTCCCAAAATTTTAGATTTTTGGCAAAGCACGAGTATTGGTGGTGCTGAGTATACAGGTAGCCCTTTTGCGCCCCACAAACCATTACAATTAGAAGAACGACATTTTGAATTGTGGTTGCAGTATTTTGAGTCGACGCTCAATGCATTATTTGAAGGACCGCGTTGTCAGCAAATATGGGCAAAAGCACAGCATGTCGCCAACATGTTTCGCTTTAGCTTAGGTTTAATGCAGTAAGTGCACTGAGAACGGGTCTTGACCGTTGCCAATAAATGCAAGCCGATGGCTTTATTTCCGTGTATACTGTAGGATGGCTGCCGGTGCGGCACATGAGATAGGAGTACGCAATGACCGATTATTATCAAGCATCGATTGATTTACACCGTAAAACTGGTGGTAAGCTCTCTACGGGTTTACGTGTCCGCTTAGATACGCGCGACGATTTATCATTAGCCTATACACCTGGTGTTGCGGCTGTTTGTGAGCGTATTCGCGATGAGCCAGCCGAGGCGCGTAGTTTGTCGATCAAAGGTAATACCGTTGCGATCGTAAGTGATGGTTCTGCTGTGCTTGGTCTTGGTAACATTGGTCCGCTTGCTGCGTTGCCAGTGATGGAAGGTAAGGCGGCCTTGTTTAAGGCATTTGCTGATGTTGATGCATTTCCAATTTGTCTAGATACGCAAGACACTGAAGAAATAATTGAAACTGTGCGTCGTATCGCTCCCGTGTTTGGTGGAATAAATTTAGAAGACATCGCAGCACCGCGTTGCTTTGAAATAGAAGAACGTCTGCAAGATTTGGGTATTCCTGTGTTTCATGACGATCAGCATGGAACGGCAATTGTGTTGCTTGCGGCCCTGATAAATGCGGCGCGTGTTGTCGGTAAAGAATTGAGCGACTTGAAAGTCGTTATTAATGGTGCGGGAGCAGCTGGCACAGCCATAGCCAGCTTGTTGCGCTGTGTCGGTGCAGATCCCAAGGCATGCACACCAGTGCGAGATATTATTGTTTGTGATAGCCGTGGTGCTCTGTTCCCGGAGCGGGATCATCTCAATGATGAGAAACGTGCACTCTTGGGTTTTACCAACTT
>CBDUFM010000181.1:0-6059 GCA_965366325.1 uncultured bacterium | reverse complement strand
GTGTCGCGTTTATCATCGATCGACATAGCCTTGCTACGGCCCTTTTTCTCGCGACCAAAGGCAACGCGGTCACGCGCATATTCTAAGTCACCGAGATCGACAAAATCTTTGTTATGACGCGCAGCATGTAAGGCCGCTTCGTTAATTAAACTTTCGAGATCCGCACCGGAGAAACCTGGGGTACCGCGTGCAATAATCGATAATTCCACATCGCCAGATAATTTCACTTTACCAGAATGCACTTCGAGGATTTCTTCGCGGCCATTAATATCCGGTGGATCCACATTCACGTGACGGTCAAAGCGGCCTGGACGTGTCAGCGCTGGGTCTAAGACATCAACGCGGTTGGTCGCCGCCATCACGATAACTTTGTCATTGGATTCAAAGCCATCCATTTCAACCAGAATAGCATTGAGTGTTTGCTCGCGCTCATCATGACCGCCAGAACTCATACCACCCCCACGACGACGAGCTACGGCATCAATTTCGTCAATAAAGATAATGCAGGGGCTATTTTCTTTTGCCTGCTGGAATAAATCACGCACACGTGAAGCACCAACACCAACAAACATTTCGACAAAGTCTGAACCACTAATCGAATAAAAAGGCACATCGGCTTCACCGGCAATTGCTTTAGCCAGTAAGGTTTTACCTGTTCCCGGAGGACCAGCCATCAACACACCGTGTGGAATGCGTCCACCGAGGCGTTGAAACTTGCCTGGGTTCTTCAAAAACTCGACCAATTCCTGCACTTCTTCTTTGCATTCATCAACACCAGCAACGTCTTTAAAGGTTTTGCCGGTCTTGCCTTTGACTAAGCTGGCGCGGCTTTTGCCAAAACTCATGACGCCACCACCGCCACCCATGCGGCGCAAGAACAAGAAGTAGAAGACCACAATAATAACCACGAAGAATAATAAATTCATTAAGAGGCCAGCTAAGGGGCCATCGACACGGTCGCCTTTTTCTACAACTTCAGTGTAATCTTGTTTAGCGATAGCCAGGGCCGCACGCAAATCTGCTGCTACGGCGTCATTAAAATGACCACCTGGATAGTCGACTTCGTAATTACGTGCGTTGTCACCTTTGATCGATTCAACATCGATGTGCGTGGTGCCAGTGGTGATGGTTACCACCTTACCATTGCGAATATTACTGAGAAATTGCGTCCAGGTAACGTTGTCACCGTTGCTGTTGTTAAACACAACCGCCGCAAACAACAACATGCCAATCAAGAGTATAAAGACAAAGACCACATTGCGCGGTTTACCCTGCCGCGGATCCGGTCCCTGTTGATTCGGTTTCTTATCCATTTTCCTCATTCCTTACCAATTTTCGCACGATCATCATGCGCGTTCTGTAGTCTAAGTGGGACCGCTCGGATACCAGTCCCATCACTCTTATATATACCATATGTCCTTCCACGTAGGGAGACTCCAAAGCGAGGCCCGACTTACGCTGGGCCAACACCTAGTATACGACGCTGGAGACGATCTTGTGAGAAAAAACACAGCTTGAAACGCAAGAGCACTGCCTGCGTTCACCACGCGGCCCCTGATGCATCAACAATCCAATCGCTACTGAGATACAGCATACTACCTTGAAGCTGCTATTTAGCGGGTGCGGCGGCGCCTGCGTGCGCTACTAGAACCACCGACGCTGCGTCGACGCGAGCTACGTTGACGCTGTTCTTCCTGTTGCGCTTGTTGTTCTGCCGTTGGCTCCGCAACATCTGCTGCCGAGGCCATCCGTTCAGCAGGATCACGCTGGATCACATCGGTATGCTCTTGATTGGGCTCTAACTCTTCGGTTTCCACCAACAGCTCTTCCATCGGCGACTCTGTTTTGGGCATGGCCTCGGTCTCACGCTCACCTATATCCAAGAAAGCATCTTCACTACCAGAATGTAGGTCAAACTCGTTTTCGACCGTGGCCACAGCATCCATAGCTAGATAGGCGTTCTCTTCTTCCGCCTCTTTATCAGCTCGTAAGTGAAGCTTCTCTAAGGTGTTATGATTCTCTGCCTCAAGACCCATCTCCATGCGGCAGGCATTGATCTCAGCATCTAAAAACAAGAGTCGGTCACGCAGACTACGAAAATGATCGATGTGATTCCTGGTTAAGGACTCATAAGATAGCTCAATACTCTCACCGCGAAACAAGCGCACGAGAGATTCCTGCGGGAGACCCAAACCACCTTGATTTTGCAAGGCAAAGCGACCGGCATCATTCAAAACACGGTTACGCTGGGCTTCGAGGTCTTCCAAACGTTCAATCCGCTCATCGCGGCGACGGAAGGCCTTACCCACACGCCCCAACAAGCCCTGCTTCTGGCCATCGGGCTCTTGCAGCACCGCCTTGTGCGATGCACTGATCTTGCGACGGGCTCGCTGACCAGAATCAGTGCTATGCTCATCTACGTCATCAGATTCGTCACGGGTTTCGGCCATAAAATCAACACTGACAATTTCATCAGATTCGAATTCAAAATAGCTGCCCCCAGCATGAAGCCGATCGCCGGAATGTAAGATACTGCAATTACTCACCTTACCATTCAATTCGATATCTCGATCGCTAGCAACCTGCCAGCATTCGCCCTCAAAGCTAAAAGTGAGCAAGGGGGCGTCGTCCGCTGTGCCGATACGGATTTTACGCACCTTGCCTACTTCGAGGACAACGCGTTTGCCTTCCAATGATCCCTCAACACAACGCAATTTAGCTGGCATAGATTTATCCACATCAGGTTTCAGCAGTCAGTCATCGAGATCCTAAGCCCACGCAGCTGACCTGCTAGCAGAAATAATTATTATACTCCTAGCGTTAAGCTTACACAGGCCGCTACTGTGGTGCTTTACCAAGGCAGAAGCCACGGACGATGCAGGCATGCCTGAGCTCCCTGAAGTTGAAACCGTCCGCCGTGGGCTGCTGAGCTTAATTGGCACGGACAGCCGTATCGAACGCGTTGATTTACGCGAACGACGCCTGCGTTATCCCGTTTCACGTGGCTTTGCACAACGCATGGCTGGCTTACCCATCAACAACATCGAA
The DNA here is from genome assembly GCA_965366325.1 of uncultured bacterium. GTDB lineage: Bacteria > Planctomycetota > UBA11346 > UBA11346 > UBA11346 > JANQLF01. The sequence continues at coordinate 3,011 of CBDUFM010000181.1, read as the reverse complement.
CGGCGTGCCAAGTACTTATTATGGCGCTGCGCTGACTGGACGATGATCAACCATCTGGGCATGACTGGCTCTTGGCGCATGGAAACCGGCAGTGGATCCAAAACCGCTCATTCATTTAGCCGATCACGGCTGTTTGATTTACAATGATCCCCGACGCTTTGGCATGATCGACGTCTTTAAAGGCTGCGGCTCTGAACATATTCGTTTAGCAAACTTAGGCCCTGAGCCACTCGATGAGACAGCCTTTCACTTGGAGTACCTGCTAGGCATCTGTCGCAAACGCAAAGCCTCGATCAAGCAAGTCATTATGGATCAGGCGGTCGTCGTTGGTGTTGGCAACATCTACGCATCAGAAAGTCTACACCTCGCGGGCATCAACCCCAAACGCAGCGCGGCCACAGTCAGCAAGGCCAAATTAGAAGCCCTCGTTATCGCCATTCGTCAGGTCCTCGACAAGGCCATCAGCGCCGGTGGCTCAACTATCAGCGATTTCAAGCAGGCCGGCGGCTCCAGCGGCTACTTTCAACATCAATTTAAAGTCTACGAACGCAGCGGCGAAGCCTGTCTACACTGCGGCAGTATCATCAAACAAGTCACCCTCGGACAACGCAGTTCCTTCTATTGTCCGCGCTGTCAAAAATAACAGCCCGCCCAAAGCAACAGTATTTTTCGAAAGTTAGAGCGCTACAGGCACAAATAATCGGTAGTTTTCAGAGTTCCGTTAGGGAATAAGGTAAGACCAGCATGAATGCAGATCGAATCTTAATGTGCGCACGTGGAATCCTACTCCTAGGCTTGTTAGGATTTTTCACCTATCAATTAGGTAGCACCCTGATTGAAGAACGCAAGCGCAATGAATTTACCAGCACCGTCGAACCAGAAATCGGTTATGACCCCGGTATTCGCATTCTACTGACTGATCGTAGCACCAAGAAGAAACATCACCGCCGCTTAGAAATATTAATCTTGCAAGCCTGCATACTATTCTGCCCCGATGATCCAACCCTGAAAATCCAGCTCGACCCCCAGGAAACCATTACCATTCAGACCTCGCTCGATGGCATGAATATCGACTGCAAACAAAAAGACGAAACCTGGGCGGTCAGCCAAATAGACATCCAACCAAGTTTTACCAGCTTCAATAGCCAACAAGGCGAGACCATTCGGCGCAACCAATCCACCGCATTCGAAGCCAAGGACTGCAAAGCAGTCTTTTCCCTCAACCGCACACGCTACCGTGGTAATTTATCGGTTATACGCAAAGGCTCACAAAAAATTTACGCGGTTAATAATTTACCCATCGAATCCTACCTCGAAGGCGTTGTTCCTTCAGAAATGCCCTCTAAATATCCCGATGAGGCCCTCTTTGCACAATCCATTATTAGCCGCAGCTATGCCTACGCGAATATTTTACACGCAAACCGCAAAGGCACGGTCAATGTCTATGACGTCTACGATACCATTGAGAGCCAAGAATATTTAGGCACAACCAAAGAAACATCGAACACGACCTTCGCAGTCCGCAAAACCTCCGGTCGCGTGCTCACCTATAATAACGAATGTTTTCCAACCTATTTTTCTGCCAGTTCTGGCGGACAGTGCACACCCGTTGGCATCGCCTTTCCCGAAACACTGTGCTGTGATGGACTCACACCACTCGATGCGGTCATGGTTGCAAAACCAGATCCCTATTGCCTCGAAGGTATACAAGCCCTCAAACAGGAAGACCGCTATTGGAAACATAAAGTGCAATTAGAACCGAAAGTCATTAAAGACTCGATTCGACGCTGGCTCGATGAACGACGCGATCGCCGTAACATTGGCTGGGTGCAGGACATTACAGTAAGCAATCCACTGCCTGGCCGTGTAGAAAAGATTACCATTCATACTTCCGAACGCGGTGTTAATTTTGAATTCAGCGGCCATGAATTCCGCACGGATATTATTGGCCCAAGCATTATCCGCAGCACACTCTGGGAAAAAGACTGCCCGAAATGGAACGAAGAAAAAAAATGTTACGACATTGTTAGCTATGGTCGCGGTCATGGCGTTGGCATGAGCCAAGTCAGTGCCTATGCCATGGCAAAATTTCACAACATGTCGGCCCAACAAATATTAAATTTCTTTTACGAGCAAGCGCAATTAAGCCAGCGCTGGAAAACATTGGATGACTGAATTTAATTTTAACATCGTCGCAGAAGACGGTGCTGCGCGCGCAGGTTTATTACACACGCCACACGGCAACGTAGAAACCCCCTGTTTTATGGCCGTCGGCACCCAAGGCGCATTAAAAGGCATCAGTGCCCAACAAGCCGAAGACTGCCATATTCCCGTCATGCTCGGCAATACCTATCATTTACTGTTGCGTCCCGGCGTAGAATGCGTCGATGCACTGGGTGGCCTCCACGGCTTTAGTGGTTGGTCACGACCTATGCTCACTGATTCGGGTGGCTACCAAGTTTTCAGTCTCGCTACCCAACGTAAAATTGATGAAGAAGGCGTCCATTTTAAAAGTCACCTTGATGGCAAAGCAATTACGCTTACCCCCGAATCCAGCATTCGCGCTCAACGTTATTTAGGCGCTGACATTATTATGGCCTTTGACGAATGCCCCGATGCAAACGCCGATAAAGCGTATATGAAAAATAGCATTGAGCGTACCTTACGCTGGCTCCAGCGCAGCATTGATGCATGGCAGGATACTAAAAATAATTGGCCGCGTGGTCACAGCTGCCAAGCCTTATACGGCATTACCCAAGGCGGCCTCGACCGCGAACTGCGCCTCTATTCACTCGAAGAAAGCCTGAAACATGATTTACCGGGCTTTGCCATTGGCGGTTTGTCGGTTGGCGAAACCGCCGCCGAACGTGAAATGGTCCTCGACTGGGTCTGCCCCTTATTACCAAAAGAAAAACCACATTATTTAATGGGTGTTGGCACCCCTATTGATTTAGTCGAAGCCGTAGCCCGTGGCGTTGATCAATTTGACTGTGTCCTGCCGACGCGCATGG
>CBDUFM010000180.1:0-6070 GCA_965366325.1 uncultured bacterium | reverse complement strand
CGCCGCACACAGCGGCTGAGGACATGATACCATTGGGAATATTCATCACTGACCAACTTGCTGCGGGGAAGCGTCATGCGTTGATTGTGTACACATTTCATCATGGGTCAATAATGACACTATTAAGATTGATAAGGTTGTGTGATTATATAGTCTGTCCCGATGATTATATGGTGAGTTCATCACCGTTTTTAGGCACAGTCTCCTTACCTATTTGGTAAAACACATCCCGCATCTGGTCATCAGACAAACGAAATCGCATTTTGCAAAAAGCGGCTGGACTTGGCTCGCGGCGAGAACAGGAGTGCGGAAATATTTCTGATAAAAGTGTAAGTGCGCGGCGCGTGCTTATTGGGCTACGGCTCAATGCCATAAGCATGAGCGTTAGAAATACGGTTTGCGGACTTTGCTTTCGTTTGCGTTTCCAGCGGTCATCTAAATGTCTAGAAAGATTACGGAGTAAAGAAATTATTTTGGAAGATTGAAGAGGCTGCATAAAGGCGGCCCCTTTTTGTGGTTTTAATTTGTCAAGTGTTAATTATAACTGGACTTAGCGCTAAAGTTAATGCCATTGGTATGTCCCTTATTTTTATCCTTATTTTTAAATCCAATGCATTTATGTCTTAAGTTAATGCCATTGGTATGTCTACTGTTACTATCACTCATAGTCAGACATGTGCCTATTTCGAACAACATGGTCTTAGACTCAAGCACTGGAACGATTATATCGACGGGGTGTTGCAGTACTATTGGTTGGCTCAGTCTGTCGGTGAGTAAACATCCACAGCAGTGATGTCGAGGCCTCAAAATCTATAGGCGAGCTTTAAGAGCATGCTATAATTGACAATTAACCGGCCCAAGCTCATTTGGCTCAGAGGGCTATTCCAGTGTCAGTGCAAATAGTGCAAATGTCTCGTTACCATTGGCACTAAGCACTATGCGATCTGCTTGGCACTTTTTAGGCAGCGGGAAGTTTTGAAGATGTAAGAGCTCATGATGATTGCGACAATTATAAGCGAAAGAAGTGCGCTTTTTATTAACGTATTTAAGGCCGCCGCCCGCCCATATATGATCGCCCCTTGGCGCCCACCAGTAACAGATATCAGAAATGCTTTTGAATTGTTCGCGGTAGACTAAAGTTTCGCCGTTGTACAGATCCATGCATAAACAATCTGCGGGTTTTGGGTCATGCGATGTTTGGCCACCATAGATCAGGTGAACATCACGAATGTGTTGTTGATTAAAAGTGATTCTGACTGATTGGTTGGGTTCGATTGCCAGATGTGTTTTTTGGATTGGTGCAAAGTGATAGGGTATTTGATCTATGGGATATTGCTCGAGTGGTACACCAAACACATTTTCCATATGGCTATTCATGTGGGCCGATAGATCAATTGTCGTGTAGATGGATTGTTTTGTGTCTGACGCTTGTGGGCTACGGTCTTTACAGTCTTGTAAAATAAAATCATAAACCGCGAGTGAGACCTCGATATTTGGTTTTTTGTTATGGCGTAGCCAGATGTCGCGGTAACGCTGGCGACTAGCCTTAATGTCTTTTTGTAGTGCTTTGAGTTGTGTGGTCTGTTGGGCATTTCTGAGGCCTTTGTTCAGGCGCTTCGCGTATTGTATGCGTTTTAGGATGAGACGTTCTCGTAACAAACCGACTTCGAAATGATCAATGTGTTGCGCTTCACGCTTACAGACTTTTTTGATCTGAGTTAATTGTTTGAGCCATTGCTCGGTTAATGTTAGTTGTGCTTCGGCTTGGCGGCCAAAATTTTGCTCTTGTGCGACTTTGCGTTGCAGCGCACTCAGCGGTAGTCGGAATAGGCGCCATAATGCCATGGCTTCAATCTTACGTTTTGGCAATTCATTTTCGATAAGTTTACTTAAGGCCTTATTCGCAGCACCATAAAACTGATGTTGGAAGCGTTGTTCAAAGTCTTTTGGTCCGGCTGAGCCGCGCCAGCTGACTTCACCGTAATAGGCGAATAGATTCCAGCTTAAGTCACGACTATTTTCGTAGCCATTATCGCCCCACATGGAGCATCCGAAACCAGCACCACCAAGTTTTTTCATTGTTTTTGACCAAGTTGCAATGTTCTGTTTACCCTTGCGAAAATCGGGAACAAAGCAGCACCAGTTATTGTATCCGGCTAATCCTGCTGGCTGTAGGTTGGATTGGATATAATTGTCTATTTCTGGGCCTGGTTTTTCATAATTAAATTCGACTAATATGATGCTGGGGTCTAGGTCATGAATGGCGGGGATGGCATCATGATTTTTGAACATGTCGATCCACATCATCATGCGCTTGTCGTATTTTTTAATTTGCTTGGCACACCAGTTGGCATGCTTGGCAATCGTATCGGTTGTGAGGCCTTGAATTTCATCAAAGCAGGCATGGAAAAAGGGACTATCGGGAAAGGCGCTGCAAACGTCCTTGATCAGGTCTTTTAAGAGCGGCCTGACGATCTTTTTCTTTGGGTCAAATGAAGAAGGTTTTTGGAAAACTTCACGGGCATATTTACGATATTTAGGGTTTTGCAGTAAGTTTTCCTGATGGCCAATTAACGAAAAAGTTGGAAAAATGGTGACGTTGTATTTCTCGGCCTCTTTATGCATGGCAGCCACTTCGTCCGGTTTTAGGCAGCCCCGACCTTTACCAATGTCTGGATGACTCGGTAAAAATAACATGTCTTCCATGTAGGGTGTGTAGTATTTTATTTTAAATTGAGATAGGAGTCGAATGATGCGTTTAAAATCAGCTATAGTGGATACTTGCTTGCGTGAAATGTCATCATGGTGATAGCGCAAGTTAAAGGCAGGGTAATCTCGAATGCTGACACAGGGAATCTGCCGCTGGTCATCGATTAATTGCTCGAGGGTGCTGAGTGCCCAGTAGAGACCATCTTTATCATAGCCCTCTATGCTTAGTCCCTGTTTATCGACAACGAGGGCATAGGCTTCGGGACGTTTGTGGAGGCTGGGGCGTTTACGCTGACAGTCGCCAATATTGATCACCCAATCGCTAAGGCTGCTTTCTACACTATACCTGAGCCCTAGGCGTTTGAGAGCATGGGTAATACAACGCTGCTGGGATGCCGCCGCAGAGATACTGATGGTGTTTGGGGATGGGAGAAACCAGGAGCCATTCGTGCTGCTGATCGATTGGGGATATGGGACCAGATTCATGTCGGTTCGTGCTAAGTGGGTTATTGCTTCAAATGATGATTGTACGAAAGCAGATATTCATGCATGTGACGATAGCATGACACCAATCGAATCAATACTTGTGACTGAGTCCGCTTAGTTAGTGAAGCTAGCCAAGGCGTTGGGGACATGCTATACGAATAGCCTAAAATGGGTCAATAAAAAATAGTAGACACAGTGCGCCAAGCAAAGCTGGCCATAGGTTTAGGTGAAAGTCCCGATACGGAAAGGATTAGCGATCCACTGTAGCCCCGAGTCATGGGCTGTTATTCGTAAGGGTAATGGTTAAGCGTTGACAGGGGTATGTGTAGGCACGGACATTGAGCTCCGAAATCAAACTTTGCAGGTGCTGACCTTGTTGTGTCAAGGGGAAGGCAACATTTCTACATGCGTTATCGCGAGCGCGTAGAAGGCCTGCCGGAGTCGTAGACCCGTTGCATGCATAGAAGCCTTTGGTCGGAACTTGGGAGATCCAAGAACTATTCGTAATGAAATTAATTACGGATCGGTAAAGGAAGGGTAATTCCATGCGCTTTACATGTACGCTTCTTGGAAGTCAGACTGGACCATAGTACCGTTGAAGTTCGCGAACAAAGGAGCCGCAGTCGCAAGGCGTAGGCTCCTGCGGAGTGAATGGAGGAAAGGGTCTGGCCCGAGAGAAGTTGGTTGTTGTATTTATTATGCAGGGCACTGAACCTGAAGACGTAATAAATAAACATTCAACACGGCTGCATGCAGAATTTTGTATGCAGTGCGTTTGACTTAGGGAGGAGCCGGATGCGGTAGTTCCGCACGTCCGGATCTGCGCGGGGGGTGGCTCGCAAGAGCCATTCCTACCGTGATCATATCTTTTCATGTCGCTCACAGAAAGATATGTATGTCTAAACGCGGAGCCGTCTGGCGACGACTCTGCTGATCGATAGCGTTATGAATAAGTCGGCTTATTTTATGCTCAGCATTCTCTGTGTTTTTATGTCTAGCATGACTATGTATGGCGTGATTTCCTTAGAGCCAAGATTGGATTCAAATGGCAATGAGCAGTATGAGGTTGGGGGCGAACTGCTTATGCAGGAAGGTTTCTGGGGCACGATATCAATCAATTGGTTGTCATATTCTTTTCTTTTAGTTGGCTTGATTTGTTTTGTTTTTGGAGCGTCTAAATTCTTTATTAATTCTAAAGCTGGTGACGGCTCCAGTGAGACGGTTAGTTCGGATTAGCAACTAGGCATAGCATTGGAGGCTTGCCGCAAATCGTGAGTTTTTGAAACATAATAACATAACATAATGAACGGGCTATGTATAAAAGCGCTCCGCAATTGATTCCGTTTTTTAGACGGCCTCTTTCCTTCAGGATGGGCATTGAGTAAAAAGTTAAAATCTGGAGTTTAGTGCTCTTTACGTGGGCTCACAATTAGTACCAACCTTGCAACTGGCCGCTTTCTGTAGAAAGTTGCGGGCGTCCAATAAGTAACTTACTCAAAATGGAATACGGATTCACGAGGGATATTTATGACCTGCATCCACTATAGCCTAGATATTGCTAATCGCGATCATGTAGAAAGTACGCTAGAGACGCTGTTGGCTCACACTAAAACACCACATGATTTCCTTGCCTTGTTCCCCGAAGACGAACGAGCAGAACCGACACCATATTTCACCTGGCAATTTGTTGCCAGTGACAAAGTGCAGTGGTCACCTGCCATGACGGGGCAAGACTGGGCGTCCCCAATGGATTTCCCATTACACAGTATCGATGATGATATGCTCAAGGCTTGTCCCGAGCTCAATGCTTCGGCTGTTGCATTTTTTATGGCAGCATACGAAGCGGGTTGTGATGTATCGCTACGCAAACTGATCACACAATGCGGTAAGCTGCATAAACATATCGCAGAGCGCGATCATCACGCTGGTCTCTGGTCAAAAGGTGTCCTACTTGGCTCCGATCCGGCGGCTGTTATGGCTATTTGTGATGTGGATTTCATTTCTGATTATAGCAGGTTCATTCGTGCTGTAGATGTTAATGCCCTAGACCACGAGCCCCTATCGGGTGATCTCGTAAAATATCTGGTCGACATCAAGGGCTTCATTCCCGAACTGCGGAGTCTGATCTTCGCTTTGGCCAAGATCACACAGTTCGGCAATGAATACGTGCAGGACCTACCTGACAATAAAGCATTTATGGCGGCATATCCGACGCCAGTGGAGCGGGCTGCCTTGTGGACAACCTTAAGCAGAATTCCTCATATTGACACTGCGCAGATTAACGCGTGGAAAAACCAGCACGATCCTGGTACTGTGGTGAAAAAGAAAAAAGCGAATGAGGAACCGCTCATCATGGACTTGTCGGGGAAAAAAGTCTGTTATCTAGTGACACCTACGCCCATCAAGGAGTCGTGGTTTACCGCGCTGCTGACCAATCACGGCGCCACCGTGCTCGACGAAGACCATGAAGATGATGCTGATATCAGCCTCGTGTTGGAGCGGGAAGAGGACGATCCTGAAGACTTTGTCCCCTATGAGCAAGTTTTTGATAAGAAAGCGTGGAATAAATTCCGTAAAAAACTAAATGATTCCTTAGTGGATCTTCTTTTTGATAGTAACTGGGAAGAATTCCAAGTGTTAGCCAAGGGGTGGGAATTTGCCATATCACCTGAAACGATCTGTCATACCTTTAGGCTCGCCTGCAAAGATTGCACTCCTCAAGAATGTCTTGATTTTGCCATAGCAAAATGTCGTCCTTCTGATCGCGTATTCTTCCTCATTCAATTAGTCGGCATTAATGATTTTAGTGAAATGAAATTACGGGCCTTTCTCAATCAACACAGCTTTAAGATATCAGACGATGACTACGCGAGGG
>CBDUFM010000179.1:0-6084 GCA_965366325.1 uncultured bacterium | reverse complement strand
CCAAAGAAAACAATGCCTTGCTGGCTATTAAAGCAGCCGACACCTTGCGTGTTGCAGTAAAAGAAGATGCGCCGCCATTTGGCTTTAAACTGGGCAAATCTTTTGCCGGCTTTGAAATTGATGTGCTTGGCGCTGTGGCTCGTGAAATAGGCGTCAAAAACATTGTGTATGTGCCGGTAGTTTCTAGTGAGCGTATTAAAGTCTTGGAGCGCGGCGAAGTTGATCTGGTGATCGCGAGCATGACTATTACGCGTAGCCGTGACCGTGACATCGATTTTAGCTTGCCGTATTTTCAAGACGGACAAATGCTCTTGGTTGGTAAAGACTCAACGATAGAAAATTATTTAGATCTTGATGGTAGGGCTGTTGCCTGCATTAAGGGTAGTACTAGTGAAAAGACCTTGCGCATTGTTGCTCCAGCGGCTCAATTCAAAGTGTTCAGCAGTAATAAAGATATGGTTGCCGCACTACGCGAAGGCGCTGTGGAGGCTATTACCACCGATAGCATCGTTCTTGAAGGTATTCGCAATAAAAACAAAGATGCTGGCTTTAAATTAGTTGGTGAGCACTTTAGTGAAGAGCCCTTGGCAATCGGTATTGCTGAAAACCAATCAGACTTGCGCGATGCTGTGAATGAAGCCTTGCAGCGCATGGCTGAAACCGGTGAGTGGCAGTCTATCTACGATACTTGGTTTGGTGAGAACAGCGGTTACCGCCATACGCGCGCCTTCCATATCTCAACGTACCCGCAGTAATAACAGTATATCTTAGTATGTTTGATAGTACGGAAGGTATTATTAAATTTAGCGTTTTGATGGGCGCAGAAGTTTTATTGCTCATCATTACCGCTGTTGCAGGGCATTTTTTAATTCGCCTATTGGTTTCACGCATTCAGTCATTGACTGAGTCCGAGCGCGTGGCTAAACGCTGTGACGCGATACGGCGTACCTCGCGCCTCGTCTTTAGCACGGTCTGTATGCTATTGGTGGCAGGGCTTGCCTGTCTGAATAGTTGGATGGCCTACAATGGCGAAGACGCCTACGAGAGAACGCTCCAATTAATTGATCGGGTTCCAAACGCCGCGTGGGCAGAGATCGGTATTTCCTTTATCTCTATTGTAGGCGCGATTATTGCGGCGCGCATCATTAACGGCTTTGTGTGTAAATACGCTGAGATCTTAGAGGCGCGGGCTAAAAATTGGGAAGGCCTTAAAGCGAATGATGAAAGTCTCTCTACCTTCTTTGGTGGCTTAACCCGGGTTATTACTAATGTGGCTTGGATATTTGTTGTCATTTTCACCTTTCAACAATTGCGCCTACCGCCCTTTTTTACCGATACACTCTACACCATTGCCACCATCTATTTAATCATTGCAATTGGCCTGAATATCGTGCGCGTGACCAGTGTCGTCGTTGATACCTTGGATGGTTTAAGTAATCGCTACGCAGAGAAAAAGGCATGGTACCAGTATTATGAATCGCTGCGCCCATTAATTCCGCTGTTTCGCAAATGCCTTGAATACGCCTTGTGGGTGATCGTGGGAATATTGGTGATGATGCAGCTGAAGCCGATTGAGGGTGCAGCTGTTTATGGGCCACGCATTATCGAAATTATTGGTATTTTCTTTATTGGTCGTGTGCTTATCGAAGTGGGTTATTTGTTTATCGATCGTCAGGTCTTGGGGAGTAAGCAATTAGATGAGATGGAACGGCGTCGCCGCGAAACCTTGTTGCCACTGGTAAAAAGCATCTTTAAAAACTTGGTCTACTTTGTGTGCTTTGTGCTGATGTTCCGTGCACTGGGTCATGACCCTATGCCATTCCTTGCTGGTGCCGGTGTCTTGGGTGTCGTAATTGGTTTAGGTGCCCAGCCACTGATTAATGATATTATGTCGGGCTTCTTTATAATTTTAGAGCATATTTATTTAGTTGGTGATTTAATTGAAGGTAATGGTGTTTATGGTACCGTTGAGCGCATAGACTTTCGCACGACCAAGGTTCGCGATTTAGAGGGTCGTTTACACATTATTCGCAACGGCGATATGAGTCATGTCGTCAATTACTCCAAGGATTATGTATACGCGGTTGTTGATGTAGACGTTCGTTATGATGAATCGGTGCAAGCAGTCATGAAATTATTACAAGAGCTTGGTGAGCGCCTGAAGGCGGAGAATGAGCAGGTGATCGATGCGACCGAGGTCTTTGGCATCTTAAGCATGCATCAAAATGATATCACTATTCGCACTAAGACGCGTGTGAAGCCTGGCTGTCATGGTTCTGTCGCTGCTGCTTACCGTCTGCAAGTGAAGGATGCCTTTGCGGAACGTGGCATTAAACCGCCTATTGAGCGCAAGGAATTAGAGGTGACGGGGCTCAAAGAGCATCTGCACTAGACACCTGCACTGGGCAGCTGTGGGTCTGGCCTTGATTGACATAGTGCTGCGCAGCTAAGTATAGCCAAACGTTCCGAAAGACGATGATTGGATATTTCATGAGACAGCTACTGAAGCCCGTGTTTTTGCTGCCAGTGTATTGTGCTGCTGTGGGTACGGTGCAGGCGGCAGAGGAAGAGGGGCTTATTCTCAGCGGCCCTGAAAAGGCTGACTTTGTGCGCACCGTCGATCTACCACGTGATAATCGCCCGGTACGTTTAGAAATCGGATTGGAACTTTCTGCGCCTGAGATAAGTGGTGTCGGTGAGACATATGCGCTGAGCCCTGGTTCGGGCGCAAGTATTACAAATGGTGACAGCTACGCTGTTGATGGTGGTGATGGGAATGGGTATCTATTCCATGTGCACTATTACATGGACCCACAGAGCTTTGTCGGTGTGAATTATTTTTCAGTATCTGGAACTGACAGCAGTGATATTTCCGATACCTCTGCAAATCTGTGGGGCGTTTTAGTCCACCCTGACAATGCAGCCGATATCGGCGACAATAACGTGACCTATGCCGATGCAGATACAGAAACGGACCTATCAAGTTTTTCCATATATATTGGGCATAACTATGCTCTGCGTGAGCATCTGGCGCTTTCCGTTCATACCGGCTTATTGAGTCTCTCTTATGAATCGCAATTAGAGGCCAATTACGGTGACGCGAGCACTTTATCCGCATCGACTAATCGCGTATTAATCGAGCGTGAAAGTGAGTTTAGCGGTTTTGGTATAGAATTCGGTGTGGATTCTGTGTACCAAATCAACGAATCGTTTTCTGTGTTTAGCGGCTTTAGTCTCGGTGTGCTCACTGGAGAAGCATCATTTTCAGGCTATGAAGAAGATGCGGATGATAACGTGGTTAATGTCGACGTGAAATATAAAAAAGATGTTGTCGTGCCAACGCTCTCCCTAGATCTTGGCGTGGCCTATAAGTGGATGCTGGATAATGGTCATCGCGTACATTGCTCGCTGGCCTATTCCTATAAAGCCTACATCGGCATGCATCGCACGGTCTATTACGGTGACGACGTCTTAGAGGGCTCATCATCGGGATCAACTGAAGACGTCGGCCTCAGCGGCATGACGCTTAGCGCGCTTTATCAATTTTAAGCTTCATTGCTCAGTAATTCATGTATTCACTAATGCGGGTAAGTGAGTCTTTTGCGCCAAGTGAAATAGCAATGTTATTTGCAGTGACTTTATATTCATTTGTGTTTATTCGAATGAGCATTCCTTTTGCTGCCCGTCTTTGCATTTCTATGCGTACAGATGGTATCGAAGTGCCGGCACCACACTCAATGACTGCGACTCGTTTACCTTTCGTTTGAGATATCCACTTGTGATATCGGTCAAGTTGCTTCGCACTGCGATCTTTATACCACGACCAATCGTTGAACATGTGGATGTTTGGCCTTGCGATTGCGCCGCATTGTGGGCAAGTGGGTAGTGGATCAATTGCTAGTCCTGTTGATGGACAAATATCTATATTTTGGTTGATAGCCCAAATTGTGTTGCTGCAAGGATGACTACACTGCAGGTGTAGTATACTTCCGTGGCATTCGTGAATTCTGTCAGGTGAAAAACCAGCTTTAATGAATTGTCCATCTACGTTGCTGGTAAATATAAAGTATTGTTCACCTTTAGTTGAACACCATTTCCTTAATAAGTCAAACCCTGCGTGAGGTTGTGTTTTCTGGTAGAGATTGAGCCTGGAGCCGTAAAAGCCCCATGCCATATGAGGATTACTATCAAAGCGATTTGGATTGGCTAGGTCCATGAAAGTGAGCCCTTGCTCTAGAAATGCAGGGTGTGCGTTCCATATGCCTTGTTCGCCTCGAAAAGGGGGAAGACCGGAGTCAACACCCATGCCAGCGCCAGCGCCAATGAGGATGGCATCAGATTCTTGAATGAGAGTGGCGGCTTTCTTTATTTGTTTTTCAGTATTCATGTATTTAACTTTTCTGATTCTTCAATGACTGGTTTTTTTGAAAAAATACCATGATAGCGATCTGATCGTATTTCTAGAACAATAAACAGAATACTCACTGGTATTTGTGTCGCAAAGACCGTGTAAATATTCAAGTTTTCGCCCAGTATCCAACAGGCATTGTTGATGAGAAAGATGCCAGCCCAAATGAGTTCATAATTACGGCGTACGCGGAAGACATTGCAGAATAAAAAGAAATGAAATATGACGAAGGGGATGTAATAGGTGAAGATGCTGATGCGATCCCAGGCGACGTAGCTGGCAATAGTGCCGAGGACAATAAACAAAACATCAACGAGCGACAAGCGAAAGCCGTGGGTTTTATGCTGCTTGACTGCCTTTGGTTTATTTAGACTAGACATGGAATACCTTTGAAATAAGCGTGCGATCTTCTGCATACACGAGATCGAGACAGCCAAAACTCGTCTTGAAATTTCTGATGCGCAAATCCTTGCAGCATAAGTGATACTGGCCATCTTTTTGAATTATTTGTGTCAGGTGATAGCTGGGGGATAGGGTAAGCATAGTCTGGTATTCCTTGACTTGGTTTAGCTCATCTTGCCAGTCGCTGTCATAAATGGAGATGGGACTTTCTTGAATTATTTTTCCAGTGCATGCGTTGATTTTTATGAGTTGTGCCTGGTCTTCACCAGATACACAAGTGAAAAAATGCCAAGGGATAAGTGCGCTTGGGATAAAGGAACTGGCGCCCTTGAAAGGAAATGCTTGAACCCGTTTGCGCAATAAGGATTTAATGAACCAATAGGCAATGAGTGTGGCGATATAAGCAATGCTCGTCCACGTAGGTATCGCCTCCTTGTTGTTGAGAGCAAAAAGGGCATAGGAGAAAAGAGGGATGCTGATGAGGAGCACGATACTGTCGATAAAAAACACCCATTCGAGGCAGTAGCGTTTATTGGAAAAGGGCGCGAGTATTTTAATCCCAAAGGTGTTGCTCACATCGGTGAGGCTGTGCAAGCACATGCCAGCAGATAAAAACAGCGGGCTGTAGGATTCTGGAAAGTCGGCATAGAAAAAGACTAGGCTAAGAAGTGCGCCCAGCAGCCAGATAATCGGAAGGGCATGGGTAAAGGTTTGATGAAAGAGAAGAAATGCCCGGCGACCAAAGACACGAGAAAAGGCATCAAGATCAGGTGCCGCGTTGCCTAAAATAAATAGCGACGCCGCAAATGGATGTGTAGATAGAAACGGCGCAGCAATAATACAGCCCATCATCCCATGCGTCGCGATATCCATGTGCTTAGCCGAGAATCGCTTTTAATTGCGTATCGACATGTTTATCAATTTCAAATAAGCAGGAGACAACCGTTGTGTGGTTGTCCGCTGGATTATTACTAAATACAGAAAGCGGGATGCCAAGAATATCGTCGTCGAGTAAATCGTGAAATGATCGCTTGATGACACGGAAGTAGGGGTGTGCGCATGCTTCAAATTTAAACGCAGATAGGTCGTTGATTTGCTGCCAGCGTAGGTCGATGGCTCTGAGTTGCTGCTGGGGTAAATGGCGGTCTAGACTTGGGTAGGCTGGTGCAGCTTCAAAGGGGATATCGCTTTGATGGCAGACATAACCGAGCTTATAATCGAGCTGTGATTTACTGAGTGAGCAGGCAATGAATAGTTTATTACTTGCGAGTAGG
>CBDUFM010000178.1:0-6100 GCA_965366325.1 uncultured bacterium | reverse complement strand
AATGGCAAAAAGAATCTAACGTTGCTGGCCAATTAAATTTACACGACATTTTAGATTTTGAAGATGAGTGAACGTGGCGGCAGATAATGCTGTGTTCGCTGGATGCGGCAAAGAGATGCTTCATGGCTGTTGCTGTTGCTAATAATGGGGAGCGCTTGGGACTGATTTACATCTTAATAATGGTGACGGTAATTTAGTGTCGACCGATTTGTCAGCAGACTTTTCAGGTCATACGCAGGCGGTGGACGGACCAAATGTATCGGTTAACACGGCTGTGGTTGCTATGGGTGCGATCGAAAATCAAACGAGGCTTAGCGACGAGTTTTTTCGAGCTCTTTAATTAAATCGGTAAAGTCCTTGGGTAACTTACACGTAATTTTAATAATCTTGCCATCAGCAGGGTTTTTAAAGGTCACCACCGAGGCATGCAGCATGTGTCGACGACAAGTGACTGGATCATGACGATCGCCGTAGAGACGGTCACCAAAGAGCGGGTGGCCCATTTCGCTAAGATGAATACGGATCTGGTGGTAGCGGCCTGTTGCTGGTTCAACTTTTAATAAGCTGGCGAATTTACCAATTTGTTCTTCGACTTGCCAAGAGGTCGCCGCTTCACGTGCGTCTGGTCCTTTGGCGGTGCCCCATTTCTCAAGGCCGGGCTGTTTTTCTATGCAGCGGATATAGGTTTTGCGATCACCCTTTTCTTTGGGCAGACCGCGTACTAAGGCGCGATAGGTTTTTTTGATTAAATGCTCTTTGAACATCTCTTGGAGCGCTTCGGCGGTTTCTTCGGTACGCGCAAATAAAACAATACCCGAGGTATCAGCGTCGAGGCGATGCACGGGATAGAGGCGCCCAAATTCATCCTGTAAAATGCGATGGAGATGCCAACGCTTGCCGTCATCGGTGGCCGTGACCGGCAGATTCGCGGGTTTGTCGTAGGCAATAATGTTGTCTTTGTCGAAGAGCAGGCGTTTTTTGGTGAAGCGGTCGTCTTGTTCTTCCATGGCGCTGCGGTGGTCGCATTCAACGACATCACCACGATGTAATTTACGGCTGCCGAAGCTCTCGACTTGGCCGTTTACACGGCAGCAGCCGCTGGTCAGGAGGCGGCGAATAGCGCGAATGCCGAGTTGTTTGCCTGGCAAAGTCATTTGTAAGTAATGGGCGAGATCGAGACCGCCTTCGCGACCACTGACCTGGGTAGCTTTTTCACTCAGCTGCCAGGTGCCACGACTTTTCTCGAGACGCTCTGGTTTGCGCGAGGGGCGATTGGAGCGTTGCGGGCTAGCTTGTTTATTGCCGGGACCACTGGATTTGCGGCCGGCGCTTTTTTTTGCGCCGCCACGACCACTGCTGCCGCTGCCTTTACCGCCACCTTTGATGTTAAATTTCTTAGCCATAATTATTCAACTACTTTTTTCCCGAAATCTTCAATGCTGATTTCTGGATATGCGGGGACGTCGAGGTACAGGTTTTTCTCTTGAATATGTTTGACCACGTCTAATTCACGCAGGATAAGGGTGTATTGCCCATCGTCATTGGGGATGATGAGGCTAAATTTACACATGCGTTGCAGGCCGTCGAGTTCTTTGAGTTTGTCGTATTTTAAACGTAGGACTTCTTTGTTGTTTTTATTAAACATCACTTTTTCTGCGACAGGGTCGCGTCTGCGACTGCCGAGTATCGCTGCTGCACTAAAGTCGTGCGGTAAGTCAAAGTAGAGTGTTTCAATGCCATTATTGACGCCTATGGAATATTTGCCGTCAGAGATGTTGATCGGGCCATGACAGACTTCATTGCGCAGGAGGCGTATGGCGGCTAGGAGCGGTGCGCCATTTTGTGAGGCGTCTTCAATTTCTTTAGCTATTTTGGGGTCAGACTTTTCTTTGAGTTTGGACATAATGTCGTCTAATTTTCCGCGAATGACTTTTTTATCGCGGACGAGTACGCCGGTAAAATCACCAGCATCGTTGATGAGACCTTCTAAAAAGTCGACGCCTAATTTAGTCATACGAATGCGTAGACGCCCATCACTGTGAGACCAGGCTGTGAGCGAAAAGCTGAGATGTTCTTTTTCTGGTGGGCGATAGACGATGTACATGCTAAACACAGCGTTTTCAGCTTGGCCAAAAAAGTTCACTAATTCTTGAGCGCGGCGCTCGCCGTCCTTTAATTGACCGGCTTCATCGGCCGTAGGGGTATCGGTTTGTTCGGCGCTACGGCTATCACCACAGGAGGTGAGGCCACAGAACAGGCAGACGAGTAGCATAAAAACCACAACGGGTAGGCGCATGTGTGTTCCTTGTAAAAAACCAGCTGCTTATGCAGTCAGTACCGATCCAATGAGGTCATAGTCTTTGGTGCCAGTGATCGTCACCTGAGCCCAGTCACCAACGTTGAGTCCGTTGTGTTCCACATGGGTTACACTGTCTACTTCGGAGGCCTGGCCAGCGTGGCGACAAACGAAGTGGTCGAAATCGACTTGTTCATCAACTAAAACTTTTAGAGTTTTGCCAATCCAACGTTGTTGTTGTTCTTCATGTAGTGTTTTTTGTTGCTGCATGAAACGTTCCCAGCGTTCATCGATCAGCTCACTGGCAACTTTGTTCGGCATTTTTGCTGCAGTGGTGCCATCTTCATCGCTGTATTTAAAGCAGCCAACTTGATCAAGTTTCTGCGCACGCATGAAATCCATTAATTCTTCAAAGTCTTCGTCACGTTCGCCGGGAAAGCCCACAATAAAGGTGCTGCGCAAGACGACGTCTGGCATGGCGGCGCGAATTTTATTGAGGCGTTCTTCGATGTGCGCGCGCGTGGTGCGACGGCCCATTTGCGCAAGGCTGCGATCACTGGCATGCTGTATCGGCATGTCGACGTACTTGAGGACGTTGTCATGCTTTGCCATTGCGGCGATAAGCTCATCGCTGAAATCATTTGGGTAACAGTAATGCAGGCGCAGCCAAGAATCCGGGGCAACGGCGGCCATGCCGTCAATGAGCGCAGGTAACTGATAGCTACCGTCGAGGTCATAGCCGTAGTAGTCGAGATGCTGCGAAATAACATTTATTTCTTTCACACCGCGCTCGGCTAAGACTTGGGCTTGTTCAATTAATTGCTGCTTGGGTCGTGAAATGTGCTTGCCGCGAAATTTTGGAATCGCACAGAAGTTGCAGGTGTTATCACAGCCTTCGGCAATTTTGAGAAAGGCGTAGTGCGGCGGCGTCAGCTGGCTGCGCTGTTCGTGGCTCAGCGCATGGTCTGGGCAGGCAGGGAAGTGCTCTTTGACTACGGCGGCAAAGCGATCGTAATCCTTAAAGGTTACCCACTGATCGACTTCCGGGATATCGGCTTCTAGCTCGGTGATGTAGCGCTCGGTCAGACAGCCAGCGACAAAGAGCTTGGCATCAGGCCGGCGGTTTTCAGCGGCATCAAAGATGTGCTGAATGCTTTCTTGCTTGGCATCTTCGATGAAGCCACAGGTGTTGATCAAGACGAGATCTGCTTCTTCGAGCTGATCAGTGAGTTTGAAGCCCACGCTTCTCAGCGAGGTGACCAAATCTTCACTATCGGCTAGGTTTTTTGAGCAGCCAAGGCTAATAAGAGCAGCACGCATTGTGACCATGCAGGAAGATAGAAGGCCTCGCTCTGCTGTCCATCCATGCTATGGCTTGGGCACGCTTAATGCTATGAATCTGAGAATAATGGACCCTCACATCTATTAATTTGTGGATCTTATCTAAATATGCTGTAGGAAAGGCGCGTTATGACAAAAACTGACGCATTAACTATACGTAAAGTGACAGCCGACGATGCTGAATGCGTCCACCGCTTGATCTGTGGCCTTGCTCATTTCGAAAAACTAGATGAGGCTAACCTCTCTACAGTAGAGGCTTTACGTGCTGAGCTGGCGTCAGACGACAGTGAGTTAGAAGCCCTGCTCGCCGAAGTTGATGGTAAGAGCGTGGGATTGGCGACCTTCTTCCGCACCTATTCGACCTTTGCTGCGAAGCGCGGTATCTATCTCGAAGACCTCTTCATTGCCCCTGAATATCGTCAGCAGGGTATTGCGAGTCGCTTAATGCGTGCGTTGGGGGCCTTGGCCGTTGAACGTGGCTATGGGCGTATCGAATGGACGACGCTGCTGTGGAACTCTAAGGCGACGGAATTTTTCGAGTCTTTGGGCGCATCGCCGAGTGATGCATGGACGACATTTCGTCTCGATGGTGAGTGGTTGGAACGTCTCGCACAAGACGACAGCTAAGCCATAAAATAAGCTTAATTCTAGGCAAGCAGGTATCTGTGCACAACAGATACGACTGATTGTATTCGTTGACATCTAATTTAGTCTCTCGCCCTTCTTGTGGAGTAGTCTGTGTCAGCAATCGATGCAAGCCAAGCCGTTGTCGATGTTCATTATAGTATCCGAGGTCCGTTAGCGAACCGTTCGTTGGAACTGGAGGCCGAAGGCCACGATATTATTAAGTTAAACATTGGTAATCCGGGTGTGTTTGGCTTCACCGCGCCGGAGTCGGTGCATGAAGTTATTAAATCACATATGGGCGAAAGTGAGTCTTATTGCCATCAAAAAGGCTTGCCTCATGCGCGCGATGCGATTGCGGCCTATCAAAATAAAACTTCGTGTACAAGCGTTACGCGAAATGATATTTTTATTGGTAATGGTGTTAGTGAATTAATTTTAATGGCATTACGGGCGCTCTTAAATGATGGCGACGAAGTATTGGTGCCCAGCCCAGGTTATCCTTTGTGGACGGCTGCGGTTTATTTGTCAGACGGCAAAGCGGTGCATTATCCATGTCGTCCGGAGCAGGGCTATGTGCCAGACCCAGCAGAAATCGAAGCGTTAATTACTGATAAGACACGTGCGATTGTGATTATTAATCCCAATAATCCGACCGGCGCGGTGTATCCCGAATCGGTGGTTAAGGCCATTGCTGATATTGCTGAGCGTCACGAATTAGTGGCGATGAGCGATGAAATTTACGATCAAATTGTGTACGATGAGGCCAAGCATTTCTCGCTCGGTGCCTATGTTAATAAAACACTGTGCGCCACCTTTTCTGGTTTATCCAAGGTTCACCGTGCCTGTGGCTACCGCGTGGGCTGGCTGTGCTTTAGTGGTAAGATTGACCATGCAAAAAGTTATATCGATGCGATTGAATTATTAGCGTCGCTGCGTTTATGTAGCAATGTGCCCGGACAGTGGGCCGTACCGACGGCTTTGGAAGATACCAGTATTCGTGCATTGGTTGGTGCCGGTGGGCGCTTACATGAAACCAGAAAGGCCCTGATTGAAGCGATTGATGCCTCGCCGTATCTAGTTGCTCATATTCCCGAAGGTGCCTTGTATTGCTTTGTTGGTGTTGATGAAACGCTGTTGCCTGACTTTAATGATGAGCAATTCGGCTTAGATCTTTTGGAGAAACAGCATGTCTTGGTCGCGCCGGGACAGGGCTTTAATATTCCGCAAAAGAATTACTTCCGTGTGACCTTATTGCCTGAGGCTGATGTAATGCGTGATGTCTTCAGGCGCATCGATGCCTTGTTGAAAGAATATGCAGCTGCTTCCTAATCAAACGAACGGTGCATTTTATGGGGCGTAAGTTTCATCAGAAAATGACCGGCCTTTACATCGTGAACAAGCCAGTGGGCATTTCATCCATGGGTGTGGTGAAGCGTGTGCGTTGGTGTGCCGAGGGAAATAAGACTGGCCATGCAGGGACCTTGGATCCCCTGGCGAGTGGTGTCTTGGTCTGTTGTTTGGGGAAGGCGACTAAATTGGTCGAATCCTTGATGGGTACCACCAAGGTGTACGAGACCTGTATTGATCTGAGTGCCTTTACCGCGACTGATGACGCAGAAGCCGAGCGCGAAGAGGTGGACGTGGCTGAGGCACCAACGCTGGCCGCCATTGAAGCGGTGTTGGCAACCCTAACTGGGGTGATTGATCAGCGACCGCCGGCTTACAGTGCCTGTAAGATTGATGGTAAGCCCGCCTATGCGCGGGCACGTGCTGGCGAAGAGGTGGTGGTGAAGATCAAGCAGGTGCGCATTGATAAGCTCGAATGCCTGTCTTATG
>CBDUFM010000177.1:0-6115 GCA_965366325.1 uncultured bacterium | reverse complement strand
CTGCAACAAGGGTTACTTGGCTTGGCCTCGCATTTTCGAAAGGTAATGACCGATAAAGGTGCCCAAGCAGCCCAGTTAAAACAATTCTTCAATGACTGCACCTCGTCTCCACAATTATTAAATCGCATGGCACACCTTCTATTCTCTGACCCAATTCTGCGCCAGCAATTTTTAGATGCGCCTGCAATCAGCGATCAACTCGCCCTCATTAGAATTGCACTCGGCTATAAATCCAACAATGATGTGTCTTTGAATTAAAGCTTAATCGCCTAAGAGCTCAGCCTGCACATGCATGAGCTCCAGTTGCACCGGCATACCCAGCTCTTCTTCAATACTGCGTTTAATCTCTGAACGCACGAATTCATCAACGGCATCTGCACTAATTACAACAAGTTTGACCGAGACAAGGCCATCGTGCTCCTCAATCACCAGGTCATGCATGTAACTATGTTCAATGGCCCCAATCAATTCAGTCAGCATTTGTTCAACTGAACGAGCCTCTTTGCTTGAAATTTTGGCCAAGTATACCGATGACAGGGGCACCGCCAAAATAATAAAACACAGAAACAAAGCCAAAATCATGCGCCGCACCCATGTACGCGCTTCGCCACCTGTTGATGAACGCACCCCAACTAAATGTAAGACCAGAGCCGCGCCGCCAATAATGGCAACAACATTGGTACCAAATAAAAGCACCGCACCCTGTGCATTAGAAAATTCACCGATTGCAATACTTATACCCACTGTTGCAATCGGTGGTACCAAGGCCGCAGCTATCGCAACACCTGGCAGTGCCGCAGATAAATTTGGACGCGCCAAAGCATAGGCCGCCGCAATACCGGAAAAGAAAGCAATAAATAAATCAAGCGCATTCGGACTACCGCGCCCGGCCAATTCCGGTGTTAAAATAACTGACGGTGATACCAAACCAATTAAAAATCCCGTAGCAACTGCAACCAAAAATCCAAAACAGATTGATTTACTAGCAACGCGCACTAACAGCGCATTGCCTTGGACCAAACCAAGGCCGGCACCAATAATAGGCATCATCAGTGGTGCTACCAACATGGCGCCGACAACCACTGCTGTTGAATTTTGAATAAGGCCCAAAGCCGCAATCGTGGTCGCCAAAAACATTAAAGCAATATAATCAAAAGAACACACACTGCCGTTATAAATGCGTTCGGATAACTCAATCCGCTCATCGCGGTTTAACTGTGGGATTTCTTGATGCGCAAATTGTTCAATCGCCATGCGCACACGTGAATGCAGGGGACGCGAGCGGCGTAAGACCGCGACGGCTGTGCCAATCGGACCGGCCATCACATGTGAATCCACCGTGCCAAATAATAAGCGTGAGACTGCACCGTGATCACTGGTGCCTAAAATAACCAAATCACAGTCCTCTGTCGCGACCGCATTTACAATTTCTCGAACACTGTTTCCTGTTTCAACGCGACGATGTATATGCTTGGCAATATCTACACCAGCTTTATGTAAGATCTGGCCGATATGATAAGCACCCAGCGCCTTAGGGTCCTCGACACTGCTGGGCTGGATATTTAAAGCCGTCACTTCCGCGCCTTGCTGACGGGCAACCTGATCAGCCAATTTAAGCGCCACCATAGAGTGTGCGCCACCTGCCACTGGCACCACAATATGCTTACAACGCTGCGCATCCTTAGATCCTGGACGCACTAAAATGACATCACAATGTGCGTGGCGTAATAAATACTGACTGAGGTCAGCCTGATTAATTTCGTTTTTTGAATGCTCGGTTTTCCCCAATACCAAGAGGCTGACATGTAATGCAGAAACTTGCTCAAGAACGACTGCGTTTGCCTTATCTGAAACCGCGTACCACAGTCCCGGCAATTCTGACTTATGCGTCTGATTGAGCTCGCCTGCATCTGCGGCCTCTATCCGCTCGCCGCGATAATCATCAAGGACGGAACGGATGGTCTGAATAACTGGATCACCGTCATTCTCCTCCGGTACCACGGGCAGGCGATGACAAGCAAGCGCCTGACGCCCCTGCTTCACATAGAGCACTTGGAGCGACGTATCTCTGGCCTGAGCAAAGCGCTGAGCCCAGCGCACCAAGGGCATCACTTCACTCTGTTCACGTACGACAACCAACACACTCATAGCTCTGATTCTGTGATCTCAGTGCAACTACGCTAGCATCCAAGCAGCAGCTGAAGTCTAGAACACGTGGCAAAATCCAGCACTATAGCAAAGAAATGAATCAATTGAATCAAATTTGCGCCTAGCAACTGAGTGAGACACTGCTAAGATCTTAATTATAGATACTTCACAAAGGTAAGCGCATACATGGCTTGGACAGATTGGTTTAAAAAGCGTGAACGCGAAGTGGGCATGGATTACCACATCAGCGCCGAAGGTTTCAAATGCCTCAGTGATGACGGTTGCATCACATCGGTCGATTGGTGCGAACTCATTCGCGTTAAAATTATCTGCACCGCTAAAGACCACCCACAGGACGAAGACCTCTACTGGGCCTTTAGCGACACCGAACGCGAATACATCGTCCCCAATTGTAAAGATATCTACGGCATTCTGCCACAGCTTGGCGAAAAACTTCCTGGCTTTCGCAGTGACGTTATGATGGAAGCACTGGCCTCTCACGGTGAAAAAGAATACCTCTGCTGGAAACGCAATCGCTCCATGCGCAGCAAACGCATTGAGGTTTAATCAACGGCAGCGACGTATCGCTTAAGAATGCGATACACGAGAACAAGCAAGTCAGCTCACACAATAGCCAAACGCAGTTAATCAATTAGATTTATGGCTATGTCTCAACTCAATGAACATCCACTCTTTACGGCGATTAAATGCCGACATCCACTTATCTATATTGCTACAGGTGAAGAAGAAGAAGCCGCCGGCATTGTGGTCAGTAGCGGAATAAAATTAAAACGCGAAGTAAAATCATGGTCTGTTATAACCGGCATTGTCTCCGGCGTCTTTAGCGAAGAACATGAACAAGAAGCAGACAGCAATAAACCAGAAATCGCCTTACACCAATTACGTGATGCTGCCGCTGAATCCATTATTATTCTTTACGACATCATCGATCATCTTGAAAGCCCAGTCACCATGCGTGGCTTACGTGAATTATTATTTAATTGTCGCCGTTTTCGCTCCACACTTATTTTAATTGATCACCGTAGCGATATCCCCGAATCGATCAGCCGCGACGCTGTGCGCATCGACATCCCTCTTCCAACCCCACAAGAACTCAACGCCGTCGCCAACGAAACATTGCGCCAACTTAATGAGAGTAAAGAAACCATTGTTAAAATTAGCAAAGATGATTACCGCCTCATCATAAAAAACTTACGTGGTCTCAGCAAACGACAGGCGCGACAAGTTATCAGCGCCGCAGCCCTGCGTGACGGCCGTTTCAGCAAAGCAGATATTGACGATATCCAAGAGGCCAAACGCGCACTCTTACATCGTGAAAGTAATCTCGAAGTGCTCAACGCAGAAACCGAGATGACCGCACTTGCTGGTTTTGCGCGACTGAAACAGTGGCTCAGCAAACGACACCCCGCCACCTTACAAGCGGAGCTCCCGACACCGCGCGGAATTTTATTACTGGGTGTGCCGGGCGCCGGTAAAAGCTACTGTGCTCGTGCCATTGCCACAGACTGGCAAGTCCCCTTATTACGACTCGATGCAGGCTCACTCTATAATTCTTTTGTTGGTGAATCAGAACGCCGCCTACGCGAAGCACTAGCACAGGCCGAAGCCATGGCGCCCGCCGTGCTTTGGATTGACGAAATAGAAAAAGCCTTTGCCAGTGCGGCTAGCAAATCTAGCGATGGCGGCCTCAGCCAGCGTATGTTTGGTTTTTTATTAACCTGGATGCAAGAGCATCCAACACCTGTATTTGTTGTGGCAACAGCCAATGACATTCAAGCCCTGCCGCCAGAGCTGATGCGCAAAGGGCGCTTTGACCAAATATTTTTCGTGGACCTCCCGACACCAAGTACGCGAGAAGAAATTATTCGTATTCATGCTGCGCGTTTTGGGATACTGGATTCTATTGACGTGGCAGAGCTCGCTGCACATGCAGATGGCTTTACCGGCGCTGAATTGGAGCATGCGATTATTTCAGCAAAAACCGAGCACGGTGATGCATTGAGCAGCGCGGATCTCAAGCGCATCCTAGATGATTCGCCACCCCTCGCCAAAACCATGTCAGAGCGCATACGTGCACTGCAGGCCTGGGCCAAAGAACGTTGCCTAAGCGTTGAATAAGCGGTAAATACGTGTTGCGCACGCGTTGCAGAGAAACTATTCCTGCACTTCTTTATAATACCAATAGGCATGCTCGCGTAGCAGCGTGTCTAGCTGTGCTGGATCGCCCGCATCCAAAGCCTCAACGCTTTTGACATAAAATTCCGTTGCTGAGATTTTCTGATAATAAATGCCATCAATCTCTGCGTCCATCAAATTGAGCATACGTATATGTTCAGGCAGCGCTTGATGAGCGAGCTTATAGCGCCAAATGGCTGCATACACAGCAGCCGCACGCCACAGCCAGCGCTGTTTCTTAGCTTCGTTTTCATACTGTTCTTTATATATAATAGAATCGGCATAGGAATTCACTATAAACATGGAGCTCGTCTCTTTGTGCAAAACCACTTTCCATGCTTGATAGTGAATCAGCCCATCTGTGTTGTGATAGGTAGCCAGCGCCTCTGCATGCGTAGCGTCATCCAATAAAAGATAAACAAACGAACGCAGATAGCGATTGGCCAGTGGCTCCTGCACATAATAGCCTGCCGCAAATCTAGCCATGCCTTCCTGTTGATTTAAGAGCTCATCAATATGTGATGCCAATACTCGTGCAACGCTTACGTACCAGCGCTGTACGAGCTGCGTATATCGTGGTCGTAGTTCCTCATAAGCCTCAAGCATCTCCAAAGTCAACAGACGTTCCTGTCCTGCATAATTCGTCACCTGCGCAGCCAGCATGTCCACCAGCAGCAGTTCTTCAAACAGTGCATCAGGTGAACCATAGATCCCGTCGTGTATATGACAATTTATACCAATGAGTCTAGATAATGATGCCATACGCTTGGCGGCCGTTTCCAAGTCGCCCTTTTTCACATGGAAGACGTAGCTCATTTTCAATAGGTCCATGTAAGAAAACACGAAATTAAAACCATCAATCTCATCCATCAGCCTGCTGCTAACGTTCATAGACACGGCTTGCTGAATCAAAGCATCTATTTCATCAAATCTAGCAACATACGCAGGCATAGATGCGAGAACTCTTGGGACATCGCTATTCAGTGCCTCCACACGCTTATACATGTTACAATCAGCATAGGAATACACACGCAGATTGAGGCCCGAAAAATAACCCATTGCATCATCTTTGTATACAGCCTGTTCCAGTTTCTCAATTTTTGCACACAGCTCATTGAAGAATATAATTTCTTCGCTACTGGGATCCATGACTGGGGCTAATGCCGATTTGAAATCATAGCTAGCTGGGATATCCACCTGCCGCACCCAATCCAAGCGAAAGCATAAAAAACAAAGCAGTACGATACCGAATAATAATAAGGGCCCAAAGATGAAAATATGGCGTAGCCGCAATCGAAATAAAACCTGATGCATATGCATAAATTACAGACATCAGCAATTCAGCAATCAAAAATGTACCAACAGGACTAACGGTGCTTGCATGAGCAATCTGGGCTTTCATTCAAACGAATGAAAATTAGATTAGGCACATGCTCTTTCCTTGGCAAGCCATTCCAGATAACCCTCAAGCACGCGGCCTCTGGGCCGAACAGCGTGCTACGCGCTACTTACAGTGGCGGGCTTGGCGCCTCTGTGCACGGAACTGGATTGGCGGCGGTGGCGAATTGGACATTGTGTGCAGCCGTTGGAAAACCCTGCTCATTGCCGAGGTGCGCTTTCGCAGCGATGACTTACCATTTCTGAGCATTGATCAGCAAAAGATTGATCATCTGCGTTCTAGTGCTGCCGCATTAATTAAGCAACATCAGCTCTACGATTATGCAGTTCGTTTTGATGCCCTTGGTGTAAGCAGCAACGGTCACATTGAACA
>CBDUFM010000176.1:0-6130 GCA_965366325.1 uncultured bacterium | reverse complement strand
TTAAAAGAGGCTAAAAAATGGCTAATTTTTCACTCTATTACTCACATAATGCCGAAAATTCTGGTGCTCAACTCGGAGCTCAACACAACTTGCGTAAAAGCAGCGGAGCCGAAGCGATTCGCCAAAGCATTCTCATGCTGCTCGCCACCATGCCGGGTGAACGCATTATGCGCCCCGCGTATGGCTGTGACCTGTTTCGTTTAGCCTTTGAACCAAATGATGAAACCACAGCAGGCCTCGCCATGCACTACGTTCAACAAGCAGTGCTACGCTGTGAGCCACGGGTAATAGTTGAACATGTTGATGCCTATCCAGATCCCAATCCACAGAACAGCAGTATTTTACATATCACTTTAGCGTATCGCCTGCGCCAAAGTGGACTCGCTGAAAGCCTTGATTACGCGTTTGAATTAGCCGGTCCCGGCCACGGAGTTCGATAATGCCACTGCCAATGCCGAAATTGGATGACCGTAGCTATCAAGATTTGCTTGAAGACGCCTATCGTTTTATTGAAGAACGACACCCCGATTGGGACATTCGTGCACCATCTGATATGGGCAATGCTCTGCTTGAATGTTTTGCGCACATGAGCGAAGTAATGCTTTACCGTCTTAATCGCTTACCCGAACGTGTATATCGCGAGTTTCTTCAATTGCTCGGCGTACAACAACGCCCACCTGCTGCAGCGCGCGCTATTTTAGAATTCTCTCGTGACGAGACGGAACAAACGCTACTGATTCCTGCCCTGAGTGAAGTACAATGCACCCTGCCGGATGACCATGGTAAACCAATTACCTTTATCACTAATCACGAAGTCAGCTTTAAAGTCGGCGAAAGCACGCTCACTGTACCAGCCTATCATTGCCAACGTGTCCAAGCCGAAGTCATTGGCACCGGTAACGGAAAAGCTGGTTTACGTTGCCAGCTACAGCGAGCACCCATTATCGCACCAAGCTCTGAGGCCGATGATGATCTTTTAATTGGCATTGCCTTAAGCAAAGAAGAAAGCAGCGACATTGAACGAAGCAACGAGCGCATAATTAATCATGATGGCGTTGCCTATCGTATTTGGCGCGAAGTTCCTGATTTTAGTGATAGCGGCTCGGATGCCTGTGCCTTTATTGCAGATCGCCAATCTGGCATTATTCAATTTGCACCGCGCCTCGAAAATGATGAGCAGGCACTCGCTGCAATTCCGCCCCGTGGTGCCGTTATTCGTGCCTGGTATCGCTACGGCGGTGGTGACCAAGGCAATGTAGCTGCACACACCATCAGTAATTTACGCACTGCCATTCCTGGAGTACGCGTTACCAACCCACAGCGCGCAGTAGGCGGCAGCAATCTAGAACATATTGACCAAACGCTACTTCGCGGCCCACAACACGTTCAAAATCTCCGTCGTGCAGTCACAGCTCGTGATTTTGAACGACTCGCATTAGCGCGACAACCTGCCCTCGCACGTGCGCGCGCCTACGCCAAAGCAGAAGTATGGCCACAAGCCGCAGCTGGAACCGTCAGCCTTTTATTAGCTCCACGTTTGCCTAGTGAAATGGAAGGAAAACGGATTTCACGTAGCGACTTTGAATCGCTCTGCCAGGATGAAGCACTACGGCAAGTAGCCGAAGAATTAGAAGATCGACGTCCCTTAGGCACGCAAATCGACGTGCACTGGGCACGCTGCAAAGAAATTGCCGTACAAGCAAAAGTCATTTGTCATCGCGACGCACGACCTTCAGATGTACAAGCAGACATCATTGATCGCATAAATCATTAATTATGCCCAGTAAGCACCGAGGGTGAAGAAGGCGCTTGGCCGTTCGGGCGCACCCTCCACGCCAGTCACCTCTACGCCTTGATACTGGGCACGCCCGGAGTTCGCTACATTGAAGGCGAATTATCATTTATTCTTGAGCACGCTCCCGACACCGCCTGCCATTCGCTGTCCCAAGATGTGTGCAAGCCACACACATGGTATTTAACCAGCAGGCAACAATTATTTCGCAGTACCAATGCGGGCAAGGGCTGGGAACTTATTCATGCTCTTCCAGATGGACAACATTTCCAAAAGGTTGAAGCACATCCTCGTCGCCCCGGTGTCCTTGCCGCCCACGTTATCGTTGAACGACAGGAACTTGATGCAGAAAACTTCACCCGACAACGTGACCAAATTATTTTAGGCGAAGATTACGGCGAACGTTGGCGCACAAACCCATTATTAAATATTGCTTCAGAAATCGAAGACTTCACTTGGTTACCCACTGATGAAGCACTACAGATTTTTGCAACGTGTGATAACGGCCTCTATGATGTGAGCGTTGAACGCAGCCCAATTTTAATTGACCTCGGCGCAGACACGGGCTCTGAAACAAGTTTTTACGCAGTCAGCTGTGAACGGGACGCACTTGGTCGCCTCTTAGTTGCCGTTGCCGCACAGCATGGCGGCGGTGTCTACCTCAGTGAAAATGCTGGTAAATCAAAAAGTTTTCGCTGCATTGGGCTCAAAGGACAAACCATTCGCTGCCTCAGCTTTCAACGACGTGGCACCAAGCGTCATTTGTGGGCCGGTTTTTCCGCATTAGGTGATGAAGCTGGTAACGGCGCCAGTCGTTTTGATGTCGAACAAAGTACGAATGCCTGGCAATCTTTTAGCGGTGGCTGGCGCGGCGGCAGCTGCATTATGCTACGTCCCAGTACCGAAGGCATGCTCGCAGCAAGTCATCATGGCGGCGTCCTTTTACTACGTGAAAATCAAGATGCGCGCTGGCAAACAAGCAATATTGGTTGCGGGCTGCCAATTCGCGAAGATGGCGGTGGTTTAATTACCATCCGTGACCTCGCCTCCCTCCCAGATGATGACGATATGGACGACCAGCCACAGGTCTTGGTCGCCACTGATGCCGGACTATTCCGCTGCGATGATCATAAACTGGAACGCTTTACAGCTGCTGCAGGGCGCCAGCAAAGCAAACAAGTCACTCTGCATAGTGATTGGTTATTTGCCAGCAGTGAGCATCATATTCTTATTGAGGCAGAGAACCTTGGCTAAGCACCACAGTACCTATCACTGCTGCGATGTGCACACACAGCCAGTAAAGGTCTGTGTCGGATGAATGCGCCGCTAGAAATTTCTGCACCGCATGCACTAATACAGGTAACTGCGGGTGCTAGTGCTACGTATCAATTAACCGTACACAATCTTAGTGAGCAAGCGCTTAACGTTACGGGTAGCATAATTAATAATTCGTTTCAATCCGAACAACATTATCGTCTACAACTCCTTCCCAGAACATTTACACTTGAGGCCCATGCACAGCAAACATGTAGCATACGCATTCACTCTGGGTCCAATGCAGGTTCAGCAACACAACAACTTAGCTACCACGCCCAGTGCAGCATTTCAGGCCAGAGCCAAAGCGTAAGCCATGACTTTGCCATCCAGCTAGAAAAAAATTTCGTTACAGATTTATTACCTGCAATTCTGCGACGTGATGCTGGGCCAGAACAAATCCTCTCGCATGTTTTGCATGTCATGCATGACTACCATGGTCACATTGAACAGGGCCGTGCCATTTTACCGGCGCACTTTAATCCCTACACCTGCCCTGAGCATTTCATACCGCTCTTAATACGTATGCTCGATTTAGATCGGATCTTTAGCCAAACCCAAGCCGTCTCTGCTGATCCCAAACAACATCGTTCAAGCTGCCCAATTGGCCGTCTCCGCAATGTCATTGCCGTTGCCATGCATTGTTCACACTGGCGCGGCACAAGCCGTGGTCTTCGTTTAATGCTTCAAAGTGCCACCGGCGCTCAAGATTTTACTATTATCGAAAACTCAGCCACCGCGACGGGCGCCGCACGAGCATTCCATATTCTTGTTGAGGCACCCGCAAACGTCGTGATGCACGAAAACCTGATTCAACGCATTATCAGTAGTGAAAAACCCGCCTACGTGACGGCTGAACTTATCTTTCCACAGATCTCGCAACAGGCACGCTTAGTACCCACACTAGGATTATCAGCATGACAAATTGTTTTGATATCACCTCGCAAACGAAATCCTTTACCCTGACGGCTGGTGACGTGGCTAGTGCAGAGTTAACCATCACCAATACTTCTGGTCGACCAGTAACTGGTATTATTTCTATCAGTAATCGAGAACAAGGCGATGCCACACAGCTACGCTTTGTAAGCCCCCAACAACAACATTTTGAAAATAACGAATCAAACATCATACCCATCTCCATTCACAGCAGTAATAATGCCGTTATTGGTGATAGTACGATCAAATTTCTTATCGCAGCAGAACACAATCCAGATGAAGAATTTGCTGTTTACGATTTCCCGCTAACGATTTTGGAAGCAAGCGAAAAACCCAAACCACGCTGGCCATGGATACTAGCCGCCGCGTGTGGCTTTCTCCTCCTAGTTATTTTAGGGTACCTGCTCTTCGCCGGTAAAGGCAGCGCCAAAGTGCCAATGGTCATTGGTCTATCCTATGAAGAGGCAGCACAGCGCATCACTGATGCAGGATTTGTTCCAAATTTTGCGGCAACCAATTTAGCAGATTTGCAAACTGATACATTTAAAGCGCTAGCTCCTGAATTAATTAAACGCATTCATTTCATCAATACCCAAAATGGTGAGCGTACAGCAATTACGAACACAACAGCTGCCACAACTAGTCCAGCAAGCGCCGTAGATGATAAAGAAAAAAAGAACACCGATACGCAACCTGACCTATCCATACCCATTCCAGAGCCAGCACCCAACACTTTGACCCGTACAGGTACCGAAACAGGTAACGAGACAGAAAGCGCCAAGAACACTACTACACAGCAAAAACTGTCGTCAAAGCCGCAATTACTTAAAAAACGCCTCGTCTGGCAGCAAGGATTGACAGGCCTCGTCAAAAAAGGCAGCCTCATTCCATTAAAAGTCGTACCGCAGCTATTAACAATTAAGCCACCACAAAAATTTGGTCAAGATGCCCTGAAACAATACTTTGAAAATCAACACGTCTTCTTTAAAAGCACACAGAAATTACCAGAAAATTACCGTTATGGTGCCGGCATTGAAGGCGCCCCAACCTTTAATCCATCCCTGCAAGCTGTCTTTGAAGGCAGCCAAGTGACCGCCAACATCCTACCCGATCAATTAGAGGTACCCGATTTCACCAAAATGAACCTCAATGACATTGCTCAGCTACCACGTCGCGTCACCAAAAAATTATCAAGCATTCTAGACTGGGCCAATATACAAAAGGACCAAGGGCGCTTCGTCTACATTTACGCCCAAACCCCTTCTGCTGCTGCAAAAGTCGTACGTGATAATCACATCATCACCCTTGAAATAGACAGTCGTCTCAGCGGTCTCGCTCAAAAACGGAAACACTAATCCAGCTGCGGCCTCAGCATATTTCTTAGCCCTTGCAGCACCTTTCTCCTGCCGAACAACTACTATCGTGGACATCTCATGCGTCTCATTTTTGGTCTCTTTGCACTCGTCTCCCTAAGTGCCTGCATTACGCTCGCACTTCTTCTGCATAACGAGCGCTCATCGATTGCAGATGCGGCATTACAGGATGCCTACCAAGATGCTGACAAAGCCGCCGCTTCCATTAACGCGCATCTATTGAATCTCAAAAATATTTCAACGACCGTTTCACAACACCTCAGTGAAGCGCAGAACATTGATCAAGATTTGGAAAACATTATAGAAAACGCCTTTGCCCATCACGGTATTTATAGTGCCTCCATTCATTTTTCCTCAAGCAAACAACAAAAACACGCCTATTACGCCAGTCAAATCCTCGATCAGGACAATAACAAGCACCTACACATTGAAAAAGAACCGTTTAACCCTGATGACAATAATAAACATAAATGGCTACAACAAGCCATTGAACAAGACACTGGTTCTTGGCAACATCCACAATACAGTAAAGACTCGAGCGTCTTGGTCTGTGGCTATAGTGCTCCTATTCGTAGCAATGGACAAACCATTGGTGCTCTGTCTTTCAGTTACGATATCAAAGAGCTCCATCGCCTCATGCGCGATGCACACATCTGGAATGCAGGCTTTGGCCTCATCTTCGATCAAGACGGAGATTTAATTTATCACCCCAACA
>CBDUFM010000175.1:0-6196 GCA_965366325.1 uncultured bacterium | reverse complement strand
AAGAGCTGGAGGCAGCCTTGTTGCCCAGCCTGCCTTATGGGACCTCGATGGAGCATAAGGGTTTTCGTGGCACGATTACGATTACACCTGAAATACTGATGGCTTTTGTTCGGCAGATTGCAGATGAATTAGAGGCACAGTCATTTACACGCCTGATATTGGTGAATGCTCATGGTGGGAATTTTAGCTTGGGTCCGGTTGTTCGTGAAATAAATCGCATGGATCGCGCGATAAAAGTTCTCCTTGTCAACCCGTGGGAATTTCGCGGAGTATCAAAGGATGCACAGCCCGAAGTGCATGCCGGTGAAAGTGAGACCTCCATCATGCTCGCATTGGATGAGCCAGTAGCGGATGATCGCTGTGATTGCGACCCCTTCTTGGATGGTATTCGACAATCAGATTTGAATACATTCGGTGTTGGCCGATTGAGTGCTACGGGGACCTGGGGCTATCCTAGTAAGGCGACTAAATCCAAGGGCCTTAAAATGATTGAGTCAGTGAAGAAAAATATGCTGGCTTATATTCGAGAACGTCTGGCGCTTCTAGATGCAGATCCGCGTTATGGTGGTGCAGGGCCAGTTGCTTTACGCCCCATGCACGAGGATGATGTAGCCTTTGGTCTCAGTCTAAGCCGCATAGCGCAGTGGAATCAGGTATTGGCAGACTGGCAGATGTATTTAAGTGCTAGCGAAAATGGCTCCTTTATTGCAATGCATAACGGTAAAAAAGTGGGGACGGTATCGAGCATCAATTATGAGCAGGTATTTTCTTGGATAGGGATGGTGCTCGTCGATCCAAGCATGCGTCGCTGTGGCGTTGGCTCGCGGCTTTTGCACCAAGCGATTGAGCTCTGCCGTGAAAAGGGCGCTGTGGGTTTGGACGCCACGCCTGATGGTCAGAAATTATATAAAACTCTAGGATTTAAAGATTATTGCCGTTTATCGCGGATGTGTGTTGCCAGTACGTCAAAGAATTTGCCCAAAAGTTCTTTGGATTGTGTGCCTATTGATAGCGATCAGCTAGATGCGGTTATTCGTTATGATGCTAAAATATTTGGTGCAGAGCGAGCAACGGTACTACGGCATCTGCATAAAAACAATAAGCGCTACTCGTTTGTCTATATGCAAAACGGTAAAATTGCTGGTTATTGCATGGGACGTACGGGTCATGATTTCGAGCAGGTTGGACCGATTGTTGCCAGCGATGATGAGATTGCTCAGGCACTTTTGTTGCGCGCCTTAAAAATGTCACGCAAAAAATCTGTTTTGATTGATTGTGTTGATGATAAGGATGATTTTTATCAACTACTCAACAGCTTGGGTTTTGAACTGCAGCGTCCCTTTGTACGTATGTTTCTAGGTGCCGTGCCTAAAAGCATCAACATGGAGCGTCAATTTGCTATTTCAGGCCCAGAACTTGGGTAGCCTATTGGTTCACCATAGCCTGATGACATTACTGCAGAATGCGTGCTTCTAGGAGCTCCGCACCGGTGCCAGGAGCGTCGGCATATTTAATCTGTCCATTCTCAATGCGCACGCCGGTAGCTGTATCCTGAGCAAGTAGCAGGGCCCCATCCATGTCGACATAGTCGAGATAGGGGAGTAGGTGTGCAATGGCAGAAATGCCGACCGTTGATTCGGTCATGCAGCCAATCATGAGTTTGAGGCCTAATTCTTTGGCTTCTTTGATCATGCGACGGGCAGCAGTTGGTCCGCCACATTTACATAATTTGATATTGATGCCGTCAAAATAATCGGCACAGCGTTTGACATCGGCTTCGGTTATGCAGCTTTCATCGGCGATGACCGGCAGGCAACAAGATTCGTGAACGCGTGCCATGCCCTCCCAGTCATCAGCAGCTAATGGCTGTTCAATGAATTCGACATTGAGTTCTTTAAATGCTACGGCATTTGCAATGCATTCTTCTGCAGTCCAGCCACAGTTAGCATCAAGTCTGAAAATGGAATCGGTGTGTTGGCGTAGGGCGCGAACAATATCGACATCTTCATTAGTACCCAGTTTTATTTTATAAATAGGCCAATTGGGGAATTCATTTATTTTTTCCACCATTTTTTCTATGCTATCGATGCCAATGGTGTAATCCGTCGGAACATTCTTACTCGGATCAAGGCCCCAGAGTTGATAGAGTGGCTTGCCTTTGAGTTTTCCATTGAGGTCATGTGCAGCAATATCTAAAGCGTTTAATGCAAAGGGGTGGGCCGCGAGCTTCTCTTGTACTGCATCCCAAAGACCTTCTGGGTCTTCGGCTGAATAAGATTCAATAATTGCGCGCGCAGATTCTAAGGCAGCCTGCATGTTGCTAATGCTGGCATGGTAATAAGTGTCTTCGGCTGATTCACCGTAGCCACTGACGCCATTATGTTCGAGCTGAACAATAAAGACTTCTTGTTCGGTTTTGCTGCCTCGTGCGATGCGAAATTCGTGACGGTGTGGAAGCGTAAAGCTATGGAGGGTGAGTTTCATTTTCCAATGGCCTTTTTGTGGGCTAGGAGCGCTTCCAGTAGTGGTTTTGCGCCTTCGCGAATGACGTCGGTGACTGGTAGTCCAAGCGCGTCATGTACGCGTTGTTTTTCTTCTTCATAAAATGTGTCTGTTTCGCCACGGCTGTTCATGGCAATGCCTACTACTTTACACGGATGGACTGGATTGCAGATGCCCTCATACAAGTCAATAAAGGTTTTTAAGCTCGGTATGGGGATGTTGGTATTGGTAAAGTTCTTTCGATGCGTGGCATAGCACAGCACTAAGGCGTCAGGCATGCAGCCATGGAGAATGCCAAGGGTGACCGGCGAATAGAGCGGTTGAATAATACTGCCTTGGCCTTCAATCAGCATAATATCATGGTTTTGATTTTCCCTGACAAGAGACTCGCCTGCGCCGTTTAAAAAATCACTCACGATGCAATCAAGCGGCAGTCCTGAGCCTGTAATCATGATCCCCGTTTGACCGGTGGCTACAAATTGGCTATCATGACCAGCAGCCTGAAGAGATTTGTTGATTTCTAAGCTGCTTACCATTTTTCCGATGGCGCAATCATGACCAACCGTATGAACGCGATAACAGGATTCATTGATTCCTTCACGCGTTGCCACCTGTTTAAAGTTATTTTTACGAATGTCGTCGATGCGCACGTTATTCTTTTGCGCAAGTGTTCTAAATTCCTCGTCGTCACTTAGGAATTCATGTAGGCCACTAATAATATGTAAGCCGCCATTGAGGGCCTGCTTAATGGTGTCACGCCAAGTTTGAGGGAATTTACCGCCTGGAGGGGCAATCCCAATCAGGAGGGCACCAGCGTTTTCGATTTGACTTAGATCAGCAATGACGGGAATATCGCCACCACAGTTAAATAGTTCTTGGCTGGTTTTACCTGCTTCACAGGTATCTAAAATGGCCAAAACTTCTTCAGTATTGTAGCGAATGACGCTAACGGCTGTTTTGGCTTGATGGTCATTACTCATGCCTTCGGTAAGAATGACTAATCGGCGGTTCTCGCTCATGGGTGCACCTTTATTGTAGAGACCTGTGTGGAACGCCGCGAAAATAGATGTACTTATGCATTGTTCAAGTAAATTAAGAGGGTAAACAGTGCCTGTTGTTCATTATTCCTCAGGACAAGGTGGTGCACCATATTTTTCCACTACGGATTAATATAAATAGACACAACATCATGAATCAAAGTGGAGTATGGTGCTATGGATTGGCCACTGCCTATTGTTGACCCTAGTGAGCTTGATCTTTCGCGCGAACACGTGCATATGTTGGACCAGCGAATGAAACGTTATGTGGACAGCGGTCATGTTGCGGGGTTAATGTGCTTAATTGCGCGTCGTGGAAAGATTGCCTATGCGGCTTGCCATGGATATTTAGATATTAAACAAGACCGACTCCTACAATTTGATAGTTTATATCGCATCTATTCCAACACGAAAATTGTCTGTGCGGTTGCTGTGCTTATATTATATGAGCAAGGTTTGATTCAGCTAAATGATCCTGTGTCAAAATATATACCGGCTTTTAAAGATGTGTTTTTGGAAGATAAGGAAGGCGTGCGCAGGAATCCGCAGCGGCCTGTCAGTATTCATGATCTCTTGGTGCATGTAGGTGGCTTGAGTTATGATTTTGTGCATCAGGCACGTCGAGAGAAATGGAGCCATGACAAATTCATTGAGAAGTTTGTGCAAACACCGCTGCTTAGCGAACCTGGTCGGCAATGGAATTACAGTGCATCAAATGATGTGTTAGGGATTCTCATAGAAAAAGTTACAGGGATGTCTATCCCAGAATATTGTTCAACGCATATTTTTACACCGTTGGGTATGCATGAGACAATGTGGTATGTAAGTGCTGCGTATCAAGATCGTTTTGGTCCGGTGTATCGACCGAAGCAAACGGGTATCCTTGAAGAGGACGCAGAGCTCAATGCGAATCTGTTTGTGGAACAGCCAACATTTTACAGTTTAGGTGGCGGACTGGTTTCAACGGCTAGTGATTATTTGCGCTTTTCACAAATGCTCCTCAACGGTGGCTATTTAGGTGATATGCGCATTTTGAGCAGGAAGACAGTTGCCTTGATGTCTAGCGACCATCTTCCGCCACAGCATCCGGACCTTGATGTTAATCAAGAGCGTTACGGTTTAAGTGTTGAAGTGCTGAGTGACTTAGGCAGGACTCAGCGCTTAGGATCAGTTGGTGAATTCGGTTGGGGTGGTGCTGCTGGAACACAAGTGTGGATAGATCCTCAAGAAGACATGATTTCGTTAATTATGATGCAGATTTTTGGTCAACAAGAACCTTTGCAACGTAGTTTTAGAGCTATGAGCTGTGCGTGCATACGCTAACATTAAATTATTTAACGATTGGCTTGCCTTATCATGAATGATTACTCGTTTCCACCTGTAATAGATTTGCCCACACGACAAGGATTACCTGACCCATTTATGCGTGCCGATGGAACGCGTGTTCAATCACAGGATGAGTGGGAACAGCAGCGCGATTATTTGCGGGCCATGCTGCAGCATTATTTGTATGGTAGCATGCCTGTTAGTGCTGACGATTGTCGCTGTGAAGAAACGCGGAGTGAGGTCGTACTTGGTGGTTTGGCACGTTGTCTGTGGTTTACCCTGCATTTTGAAAGAAATGGGCATTGTGCATCATTACGCTGCAATGTGCTTATTCCGCAGGGCTCCGGGCCGTTTCCTGTTATTATTAAAAATACTTTTAATCTCTATTACACTGATGCCGATCCGATCCCTGATACATTTCAGGGAACTGAGCGCATTCGAATTGAGGATGACGAAGCGGTCGTACATGATGCCGTGAAACGTGGATACGCCTTATGTAAATTTATTCGTACTGATTTAGCTGCTGATGAAATGATTGCACGCAATCATGGTATTTATCCATTATATCCAGAGTGTGATTGGGGCGCTATTGCTGTTTGGGCTTGGGCGTATCAACCTATTATTGATGCTTTATTGGAAATGCCTGCAATTGATGGTGAAAAAATTGTGGCTACAGGCCATTCTCGGGGCGGAAAAACAGCTTTGTGCGCCGCTGTATATGATGAACGCATACAATTAGCCGTTCCTAATTCTTCCGGTACTGGTGGCACAGGCAGCTTAAAATATTTCGACAAAGCCGCTGGCCAGCCTCAGACTATTGCTTCACATCAGGGGCAACGTGACTATTGGTGGGGACCGCGCTTTTTACAATTTGCTCAGCATGTGGATAAATTGCCGTTTGATGCGCATATACTCAAGGTGCTCATTGCGCCGCGGCTTCTGATGAACCCGCACGCCTTGCAGGATTATCATGCGAATCCCTACGGTACGGAACTCTGCCATCGTGCTGCTAAATTGGTATTCCAATGGTTAGGTTGTGAGGAACATATAGGCATACACTGGCGCCAAGGTGGGCATGCCCAAAATGTGACAGACTGGTCAGCGCTGCTGGATTTTGCTGATAAACATTTTTTGGGAAAAGATTCAGGACGAGCTTTTCAGTCTTACGCGTATCCTGAAGCAGAACCTGAGTGCCTATGGACGTTGCCAGAAGAGGCGACTGGGAGCGACAACTAGTTTTCGTGGATGGTTTCCATGGTGCTAAAAGTTGATTGCCAAATTTCGCGATATTCTGCTTCGTGTTTCTGGCAGCGGACACTGCGCTTGTCTTG
>CBDUFM010000174.1:0-6214 GCA_965366325.1 uncultured bacterium | reverse complement strand
AATATGGTCAACAAGATAAACACCATAACTCACGGTTTCACTTGGACTACCAAGTAGCGCTACGCCAGTAACCGACTTAGTGCCGTAAAAATTACCTTCGCTAATCAACGGCGTACGGTTGATGCGGTAACGCCCTGGGGCATCCGCTGCCTCCCATCCAAGCCAATCAACGAACTCACCCATCATAATGGATGCGGAATCAGAGACATCCCAAGTGACAGTGGCAGTTTCTAAATAAGAGCCGCCTGCTTCCGTAAACTCAACATCAATCTGTGCATGCACATCACTTCCAACACTCCAACCAAATTGTAGCTCAACCTCTGCTGCAAAATCCATGGTTTGATCATCATCTTCCTCAGCAGCGGTGATGGTGCCGCTGTCGTCTCTATCGAGACCAGGTGCCGCTTCATCGTACGTGGTCAATTCAAACCATGTGTCGACGAAACCGCCGATTGTTAAATCACCAACTTCAATTGCTTGAGTTGCAGCTGGGGCTAATAAAAGAGCGCTAAGCGCTGGAACAAGTACGCAACTACGTCGCATGGGGTATTCTCCGAAAAGTGCTCATTCAAAAGTTGAATACGAGCATGGTTAAACTGAAAGTGCTTAATTACACCTTCAAATGTCTGTCGATAAGTTCTTCCGACAGTTCTGTGGTTTCACCGGACGCGACTACTTTGCCACGATCCATAATGTAAAAATTGTCACCGATTTCCTTCACGAAATCGAGGTACTGCTCAACAAGAACAATTGTCATCTTGCGCTCATCAGCCAATTTCCGAAGAACGCGGCCAATTTCTTGAATCACATTTGGCTGAATACCTTCAGTCGGCTCGTCTAGCAGCATAACCTGAGGGCCACCTGCCAAGGCACGCCCAATAGCCAATTGCTGTTGTTGACCGCCGGATAAATCACCGCCTCGACGATTTTTCATCTCTTCTAAAATGGGAAACGTTTCCGTGATTTCTTTGGGCACTTCGCGCAAGCCATCTGTACGTGCGCACAAACCAATTTTCAAATTCTCTTCTACGCTTAATTTTGGAAATATTTCGCGGCCCTGTGGCACCAAGGCCAAACCTTGACGTGCACGCTTATGCGCCGGTAAATGACCAACGTCTTCGCCACCGATCGCTATCGACCCAGCAGATATTTGATTATTCCCCATAACCGATTGCATCAAAGTCGTCTTACCCACACCATTACGACCAATAATACAGGTTATCTTGCCCGGCTCACACTCGATACTGACATCATGCAATGCCTCAACAGAACCGTAACTAAAATGTATATTTTTTATGCTTAACATATGATTTATCGACCCAAATACGCTTCAATGACGGCTGCGTCATTTTGAATTTCATCAATTTCGCCATCCGCTAGGATACGACCTTCATTTAAAACAGTCACACGACTATTTAACGCGCGCACAAATTCCATATCATGTTCAATGACAATAATCGTATGCTCACCCTTGAGCTCGGTTAAGAGCTCCGCTGTCAATTCCGTCTCATGATCCGTCAAACCAGCAGCAGGTTCATCAATCAATAACAACTTAGGGCCGGCCAAAATTAATGCACTAATCGCCAGCCATTGACGCTGACCATGGCTTAAATTACGGGCAACCTCATCGCGGTGTTCAAATAAGTGCACACGCTTTAAAATATCTTCCATGCGATCACAGTCAGCCGCATCCGGTTTGCCACCAACCGTCGTGAGTGCCTTCCACATCTTATAAATAACTACGCCACCTGGACCAGATACACGTGGATCGAAACGATCCAAACGCGCGACAACATCTTTGGTCTCGCGCAATTTTGGCGGCAGCGCTAATAATAGATTTTCCCAAACCGTAAGCGAATCAAAAACATTTGGAATTTGAAATTTTCGCCCAACACCTTTTTGTGCAATCAGCGATTCCTGTAAACCAGTAATTTCTTGATGGTCAAAATAAATCTTGCCCGTAGTTGGCTGCGTCAGACCAGAAATAACGTCGCACATGGTTGTTTTACCGGCTCCATTTGGGCCGACTACCACGCGCAATTCATTATACCCAATGCCTAAATCATTAATATCGAGGGCCTTAAACCCATCAAATACAGCCGTCACATCTTCAAGAAACAGCATGTAGCGTTGGTCCCAGAGACGACTCGTACGCGGACCTTCTGCTCGATAATCAAAATGATGTGGATTTAATTTTGCCTTAGAGAATTCAATCATGCCGCTTCTCCCTTAACCTTTAAGCCATCCAACTCAGCATCATCATCTTTATTCTTAACAGCAAGCATGCCGCGTATTTTCTCACCGAGACTCAATAAACCTCCCGGCAGCAATAATGGGACAGCAATAAACATCGCACCCAACATAAATTTCCAACCTTGTGGCCAAAAACTGGTAATCCAATCATAGGCTAAACCAACGACTATCGCGCCCAACACAGCGCCCCATACCGTACCACGACCACCAACCGCCACCCAAGCAACAACCATAATCGACGCCTCAGCAGTCATCTGATGCGGATTTATAATGCCCTTTTGTGGCGCATAGAGCATACCTGCGACAGCAGCTAAGATTGCGGCAAATGCAAAAATCAATGATTTCCAGGCCCAAATCTGATAGCCATTAAAACGCAGGCGTGTTTCATCATCGCGTGCTGCAATTAACACGCGGCCCAAGCCACCATTTGCCAGCTTCCGTGAAAAGTAAATTGCCAACATCAGCGTTACCAGCGTCGCAGCGTATAACCAGAAGCGCGTCTGACTGAACAAACCTAGTTCAGCATTATAAGCAATTGGCGCACCCAAAATATTTTCAAATTTCGTAAGACCATTTGTGCCACCAAGTTTCAAGTCATTTTTCATGAAAACTAAGTTTGCACCTACCGTAATGGCCTGGGTAAGAATCGCGAAATACACCCCTTTAACACGACTGCGAAAGGTGGTGAGACCAATCAACAAGGCAATAACACCTGGGATCAGTATACCGAGACTAATAGTCCCAGCAAAAGTAGAGAAGAAGTCAAGAAACCATGGGGCCTGACGATTGGACACATCAGACATAACATAACTCAAGCAATCTGGAATACCGTCCAAGTCTTTCGGCCCGTGATTAATCAGGTACAGCCCCATGCAATACGCGCCAAAAGCGAAAAATAGCGCTTGGCATAAACTCAAGACACCGGTGTAGCCCCAGAGCAAATCTAAACCAATAGCGCAAATCGCAA
Organism: uncultured bacterium; assembly: GCA_965366325.1. Taxonomy (GTDB): domain Bacteria; phylum Planctomycetota; class UBA11346; order UBA11346; family UBA11346; genus JANQLF01. Next base: position 2,994 of record CBDUFM010000174.1, on the reverse strand, counting down.
AAGTAAGAATGTAACCAATTTTATTAACGAATTCTGGACTCACCCAACCACAGCCATACAGAACAGGTATTAACACCGCGCCGAAGAACAATAAGCACGCACCGCCTATCTTATCACCGCGTTTGCCAATTTTTGCAAGAAAAGCGCCAGCACTACCATCTGCTTTATCTGCATTACGCCCTTTTTCTGGAAACAAGCCACCCGGACGACGCTGCATAAAGAAGATAACCACAATCAACACAAATACCTGAGCCCATGTACTATCCATCAACTTAATCGGCTCTTCCATCAAACTTAATGGCTCGATAAATTTCTCCATAAAGCCTAAGCCTAGCGCTGAATAAATAACCCCAGCCAAGCTACCTACACCAGCAACAACTGTTACTAAAAACGATTTCACAATATAGGTTTGACCCATCTCAGGCGTTGGATTGGTTAACAAGACCAGCGCACAGCCAGCTATACCAGCCAAACCAGATCCCAAACCAAAGGTCAGCATATCAACCATGCGTGTGTTAACGCCATTCGCTGCAGCAATGCTTCTATTCTGAGATGTTGCCCGCAGCATTAAACCAAAACGCGTGTACTTAAACAACAACACCACTGACAACACACAGCTCACAGTCAGCACAATGATAAACAAACGATTATACGGCAAAACCACATCTTGCATGATTTCCCAACCACCGGAAAACCAACTCGGCGCAGTCATGCCAAGGTTGTCACCCTTCCAGCTACGCACCGCTTGAATTAAAATATAACTAACGCCAATGGTAGCGAGCATGCTATCTAACGGGCGCTTATACAGAAAACGCACAATACATATTTCCGTAAGGACGCCCACACCCGCTGCCACTAAAAATGACAAAGGAATAGCGATAATATAATACCAATTAAACCACTCTGCTGGCAAGGCGGTGCCGATATACTCATAACAGACCCATGCAGTCACAGCACCGATCATCAGCATTTCGCCATGCGCCATATTAATCACGCCCATAAGGCCAAATGTCACAGCAAGACCTAGCGATGTTAGCAATAGAATGGAAGCCAACGAAAGACCAGAAAAGACATGCTGAACCCATTCAGAAAAGGTTTGATGCGATTGAATCTGTCCAACGGCGACGGCGCATGCCGCGCGCTCTTCGGGGTTCACGTGTTTATCTTCGCTGCGCTTTTGCAATAAATCTAAGGCACGAATGGAATTCATTTCACCAAGGCGTACTATCGCAACAATGCGCGCCTCCAAGCTCTCTAATGAATCATCTGCTGTAATAGTTAGAATATGCACACTTTCTTCGGCAACGTGTCTGATCTTTGCATTTTGCTCAGTCTTAAGTAGCTCGACTAAGATAGGCAAAGCCTCTTGCACACGCTTATTGCCAACACGCTGGGCAGCAGCAAGCCGCTCAACATCATCATCTAAATATAATCCAATAACTGATAAGGCGCGTGAAACAGCCTTGCGTGTACTACGTGCTACACGAAATGTTTTGACATCTGATTTTAAAATTTCTTGTGCTTTCTCAACCGGCAAGCTGCCATCAGCAAGCGGGAGTATCAACGGAGGATAGGCAAGACCATATTCAAGGCCCTGTGCATCCTTTTCAAACTTAGGAATATAAACAAGCGTCTCTTGATGAAGGTGTAAATCGCGATCACTCAAGCGTTGCAGTAAATGTTTGACACCAGCATGCTTGAGCGCAATCAATGCTTCTACCGCTGCGGCGCCTTCTGACTTATCTGCAAGACGCAACATTAATGCGTCGACACTATCACGCTGTGCCAGCGCTGCCTCTACGGGGGCAGCCTCTTCTTGTGCTCCTAATTCTTGTGCACTTAAACGCTGCGCATACACCAATACACATAAACTTAACAGTACAACTATATACTTCAGCACGGAGCTGTCTCCAAACAATTTTACTAAGTAGATGGCCTGACAATGAGCGAAGCCATTGCCAGGCCGTGTTCTATTTATTGCGTCGCGTTACTATTTCTTAGGGCCGCCACTTGGTGCTGGGATTTTTGCCTCATTACCTTCCCACAACAATTTGCTGTAAGAATCAGGCTCAACCAAACCAGGGGTTTTCCATACGATGTCGAACATACCGTCTTCACGGATCTCACCGATGAATACCTGCTTGTAGGTGTGTTGGTTGCTAGCGTGCATTTTCTTTTTGCCGCCTGGAGCGTCAAATTCTAAGCCGTATACTTTTTCACGGACTTTATCGACTTCAAAGCTACCAGCTAATTCGCATGCCTTAGCCCACACGTAGACGCCATAGTAAGCCGCTTCAATTGGGTCATCAGTTACACGATCAGCGCCACCAGGAAGATTTTCTTTCTTGCAGTATGCCTTAAATGCTTCTACGAATTTTTTGTTTTCAGCAGAATCGATGGTTTGGAAGTAGTTCCAAGCCGCAAGGTGACCTGCCAATTTAGAAGTATCCATGGCACGCAATTCGTCTTCAGCAACTGAAAAGGCGATAATTGGGCAATCATCTGAAGTCAAACCTTGGTTTGCAAATTCAGTGTAGAAAGGAACGTTTGAGTCACCATTAATGGTAGAAAGTACACAAGCGTCACCACTTGCTGAGAACTTTTTGATCTTACCGACAATGGTTTGGTAATCTTGGTGATGGAAGGGTGTGTATTCTTCCATGATGTTGGCTTCAGGAACACCCGCTTTAAGCAAGTACGCTTTAAGCACTTTGTTTGCCGTACGTGGGAAAACATAGTCGGTACCTAAGAGGTAGAACTTTTTACATTCTAATTCATCTTTAGCGTATGCTGCTGCAGGTACCAATTGTTGGTTTGGCGAAGCCGCTGTGTAAAATACGTTTAAACTTTGCTCTTCACCTTCGTATTGTACCGGGTAGAAAAGCAGTGAATTGTATTCTTCGAAAACCGGAAGACATGATTTACGACTTACAGAAGTCCAGCAGCCAAATACCGCAGACACTTGGTGATCAACAATCAGTTCTTTTGCTTTCT
>CBDUFM010000173.1:0-6256 GCA_965366325.1 uncultured bacterium | reverse complement strand
ATTCCGCAAAGCCATCATGATTAAAATCAAGTGGACGAATAACATGCTTGGCGCCACTGCGATCCGTATACTGATAGCCAAAGAAGCTCATACGCACATCATTCAAATAACGCTCCATACCAGCACTGTGCGCTGAGCGCTTCATTTGTGTCGCCTCTGGATGATTTGAAATTTGGTTTAATGCCGTAAAATAAATATTAGAGGCGTGACCATCAGGGCCAAGCTCATCACCAGATTGCAAGTGTGGAATCATCCAATACATGGGAGCGCCATCGCTTTCACGCGTCCCTTTTTGATTCGCCGCTGCCCCTTTAAGCAAACGCTCGCCAGATAAAACGCCACGTCGCGCATGCCATAATTCCGGCCGCTCTGCTGCAGACGAAGGCCCGGGCTCTTCACCAGCCGCCTCACTCTGCCCAAGTGATGGCGCATACACATCTTCACCGAGAATATTTAAAAATAAACGATGAACGGCATGAATGTCGCGTAAATAATTACGCATGTCAGCACTTTGATTCCAGCGATACTCATTAAACCCTAACTTGCCAGGCTTTGAATCACTGCCCTTCGTAGAATAATTAGAATACTGCGAACGCTCAGATCCACCCATCCACGCCAAGCGCGCTGCATGCACTGCCATCGATAAGGCGTCTAAGACATCTTGCTCATAACTATCTTGTGGCAAAATCGAAAAACCACGGCGACTATATAATGCTAGCTTACCCATGTTCTCTAAGTCCCTAAAATTCTCGGGGCTTTGGTCACGATTAATTATGCCTGGTAAAGCCGCCACCTGCGAAATATCAGTTGTCGATGCTGTATCAGGGTAATCAGCCATAGGCTGAGCTGCTGCGCCATTAAAATAATCACTCGCATCAGTTGGGTTACGCTTGCGTATACGCATACGTGGTCCAATACCCATGCCTTCATCACCGCTTAATGCATAAAACCATTCACGCATCTCGGCAGATCGTTCATACCATGCATCACGTTCATAGGCATCTGGAGCCGTCACTGTATTTGTTGCATCAACATCGTGTAACGATTGCTCATAAGACCACTCCTCTTCCGTAAAATTATCATCGCGACGCATACTAACGCCCTCAGTAACTGGCAATAAATCAAGCCCAAAACCACTATTGGGTAAACCATAGTGAGACTCACTTCTATTCCACGTCTCTGTCTCACCTGATAATGCAGAATCATCATCGGTAAAACATGCCACAGAAGAAACACCATAAATTACTCGTGAGACCATATGGGGTCGCATCGTTAAAATGTTCCATTGCGCAGGGGCATCAACATCATCACCGACCAAACGGCTTTGCCCTTGTCGCCATGGTGAACAGAGCTCTTTAAATCCCGCGGTTCCTAGCTGCTCTAATTTCACACGGAAAAACGATGTCGTGTGCATTGGTCCAGGCATAATCATACGCAAGGGGTTCGAGCCAAACCAATCACCATTTTGATCAGTCACACCATAATGAAAACCATCACCGCGCGCAATATAATAAGAGCGTAAACCCACACCATTTTTATGCTGGCCAACTAAGCGATCATCCGTAGTCGGATGCGTATGGTTTTCTCTAATATCGTAATGACCCATCGCTGGCAAAGGGCGGTCTCCATGTGCGAGCGCATAATATAAATTACCACCCGCATCAGGCTGCCAACGTTGCTCGTACAAGGTTTGCGACAGAGTACCATAGCGATCTAGGTAGAGATCATGTGCCACATCACTTGGATCAACAAACATTTCTGAACGGCCATTTGCCCAATATCCGCGCTCGCTGCCACTATCTTCGCTAAACATGCTTTTTAATGCCGTCGCGTAACGGTCACGCATGCTATCGAATTCAGCACGTAATGCGCCAGGTCCCTCGGGAGTCCCATCTCCATCTAAATCGTAATCCCGATTGAGTGTCGCTATGTCATACGACTCTTCTGGATAAAAATTCGTCCATGACAGAGCTGCCGTATCCCAAATCTGAACAGCGTAGCGCAATTTAAACCGAGCGTCTGCCTGTGCACATTCCTGATAACTATTATCCAGCCATTTATACATGTAGTAACGACTGCCTTGCTGAGCAGGAATAGCTTCACGTGTAGGTGTCGCAATTCCACCATCAACATTAGACCAAGACGAGCCACCGCGCATATCAGCAACATCACGTTCCCAGCCCTGATTAATAAAAACCGTTGAAGGCAGTATCGGTTGATGCATGCCTGCATTTCCCACGCTAGGCCTTATCGTTACATAGGTTTCACTCACATTATGCTCTGCAAGTCCATCGATATCATAGACCCCACCAGGCTCCAAGCTCTCATCTGCTTGAAAATCTCGGAACCACGCATTTGCAGGACTGGTGTAAAATGACTCCTGATCATTAGGGTCATCCGCCAAAAGGTGCTCTTGTAATAATTTAATTGCATGAGCTTTACCAGCCTCTATCGCTAGGTCAGCCATAATCATACGACTGGATTCCTGGCTCGCACTACGCATGCCCGCTAAAATACTTACAAAATATGTTACAATAAATAACAGACTCACGACAATCATTAACGACAGAATGAGCGCTGAAGCTGCTCGTGATTTCATTAATCTACTCATGGCAACTCTATTAAATGTGAAATAATTATGGCTGTATGTCCATACGCCTCTAAACTATGCTTGAGCACTTCATGGGTTTGGTCTATCACAGGCAGCTCATTAAATTCCCAGCGCAAGCGATTAATAGATCCCATCTCCGCATTTTCATCGACGTATGCTGCATTTAAATCAATTGGCATATCATGTAGCAAATAAATCATCATCAGTGCAATCGGTTGTGCATTATGAACATCCTGAGATCCGTCCTTCGCCTGTGCAATGCGGCTGTTGATCTCAGCGTTAGTTAACGCTCTACCATCACTCATTGCTGCTGGCAACTTTAGTGATCCGCCTTTATCCCAGGCTGCAACAGGATCGAGATACTTCCCTGGAATAACAAGCTCGCCATCATCAAAAATACTTCCATCATTCATAACTAATTTAAACTGACATAATTCAAGTCGAGAATTAACAGTCCCAAGCTGACTTGGGTAGATCGGGTTTTCCGGATCGTCCGTAGCACCTAAAACCTGAAGTCGGCTTTTATGATAGCGAGCCTTAGTCGGATCAAGACTCCCCGTTGCAAAGTTCCAACCATCATTAGGAGGAGGGCAAACCGCTGCATAATCTGGCGTCGTATCTTGTAGGGTTAAATTAGTTCCATCATTACCAAGGTAATAAAATGGGTCCCAGGCCGCAGCCCAAACCCCAAAACGATATTCATGTGTATACACCCAGTCGGCGTCTTGCGGCTTTTTCAAAGATTGCAAGACCTCTGCCTGAGCCTCGGTAGCTGTTAAATCAGATGCATCGCCACGATTAATAAAATATTTCCACTCTCGCTGTGGTACTGGGATTTGATTAAACTGACTCACAAGATAAGTACCCTCATGCAGCTTGGACGGGCCATCAGCCTGAATATCGTCTATAAATTCAGCATAGGAGGATGACGACTTACCTGCTTGTAATAATTCACGCTGCTCGCGGGTTCGACCAAACGTCAGGCCTTCCGATGGATCAAAACGCCATTGACACCAGACTTCACTTGTTGCGCGCATTGGGCGACGCCACGTCGTGGAAAAAGAAAACATCCGCTCAGGAATCACATACATAAAAGTGATTTCTTGCCTGCCGCCCGGCGTCAATTGAACATGCATAGCCGTAGAGCCAATACGCTGGGCAAAGGTCTCACGGACCTGCTTCATAATGACGCCCGCATCCTGGTAAAAACCCGTTAGTGCGATCACCTTATCGGTGCTCTTCTGCATGTGCATCAGCGCACTACTACCCACTACCGCTATTAGTGACATAATAGTAATGCTGATCATCAGCTCAATTAACGTAAATGCTCTTAACACATGTTCTCAATTTAATAAAGACAAACCAGCGACATAGTAGCCCCAAACACCCCACAGAGCAAGCCTGTAAAGCACCTAAGCCTATTGCTAATGAGATGATACAAACGAAGCCCTCCGGACAGAAAAACGCAACATGTGATATATATATTATTTACACTATGTATATCAGAGGACAAGTCTAATTCGCGGTTTCAATATGCATTATATCACACCCTTTTGACTCATTTATGGTTATGTTTGACAGGCCAATTCCAAGCCAGCGAATACACTTGATTCATCACGCAGGAGCGCTTCTCGTTGACCTGATTCAATACAATGCCCACGGTCCATCACCACCACGCGATCTGCCTTGCGAATGGTTGTCAGTCTATGGGCCACGATAAAAGTCGTTCGACCTTTTATTAAGGCCTCTAAGGCCTGCTGTACTGCTCGCTCACTTGCCACATCGAGTGCAGAGGTTGCTTCGTCTAAAATTATGACGCGTGGATTTCGGGCGATTGCTCGAGCTATAGCAATGCGCTGACGCTGTCCACCTGATAGCTTCACACCGTCTTCCCCTATCAAAGTATCTAGGCCGTCAGGCATATCATCAACCACACGACGCAATTGAGCAGCGTCCACCGCTGCTTCAATCGCTGCATCATCAATCGATTCCATGCCATAGGAAATATTCTCTCGAATACTCCCCCCAAACAAAACGGTCTGCTGAGGAACGACAGCAACATGCTTGCGCCAACTACGCATATCCAATTCAGATTGCGCACATCCCTCAAGGCGTATTTCGCCCTGCTGCGGTCGCCAAAATCCAATCAGCAAATTCATCAACGTAGATTTACCACTGCCAGATTCACCGACAAAAGCAATGCATTCACCTGGCCGTACCTCTAAATTAAAATTCTGCACCGCCGGTCTTTCCTGATCCTTATAGGAAAAACACACCTGATCAAAACAAACAGCACCTGTCACCGTTGTCAGCTTCCGCTTACCGCGATCCTCTAAATCATCACACTCCAAGACATCACCCAGTGAGTCCATTGACTCAAAACCCTGAGTCAGGGTCGGCACCATATCCAATAATGATTGAACATTATGTAAGGTCATCCAAAACAATCCGTGATAGAGCAACATTTTATCAGTGCTCATGTAGCCACCAACTATCAACGCAGCTGACCCCGCAATTAATGCCAAGCCAAATAACTGCATCACCATCCAACCGTAAGAAACAAAAATTGCATTCACAACGTCTACTTTTGTTCCTGACGAATACACTTCACCAAGGTGCCTCTCCACGACGGCAAGTTCATGTCCCTCTAGGCCATGAGCCCGCGTAACGGGAATGAGGTTCAACATCTCTCCTATACGCGCAGACATACTCTCTATGGTATACCGATATCCCTTATTATTTTCTTTCATCTTCCCACTAAATACATATGTCAGTATTAAAATTGGTGGAACTGTTAAAATAAATAAAATCAGTATCCGCCAATCACTAAAGGCCACAATAACAAGAGCAATGGCCAAGCCAATAAGTGTATGAAAACCTTTATAAAGTATCTGCATGGTCATGAGCAGAACCGCCTGCACATCACGCAAGACTTTAGCATGCAGCATACCAACGGAGTGTTCAGCATGAAATTTCATAGATAATTTTTGTAAATGATGAACCACCGCAGAGCGTAACGATAACTCTAAAGTCCGAATCCGCGCTGAAGCAAGCTTCGTGGCCAATATGGTAAGCGGTGGATTAACAAACAACAACGCCGCAAAGCCAATACAAATGTAAGTTAAATAATCCGTATCTGGTACATCCATGCTCAATACGCGCACAACTTCTGCCAAAAACACCGGAGCCAAATAAGCTGGCAATGCCTTCAGAGCCAACGTTACCTGAATAGCACATAGCTGCCACCACCGACAATCTAATGATCGATACAGAGTCCTCATAGGACGATCTGCACGATAGCTCCTCGCTACATTACCTGTATTCATGATGATTTGAATCAATCCGCGCCACCGGCGCTGCGCCAGACTACTGCTGATCGCACTCTATAAACAACCCAGCCTCACGCCGAATAATTTATCGTTTTGATTTTAATAACTTCACCAACTCGACAGCATAACGCTGCCCGAGTGTAATTTGACTAGCTGCATCAAAATGCGCAAAATCATAGCGCTTTAAATCGGTGGCAATCGCCAAACTACAACGCGGATCGGTTTTCACGTAGGCATGCATAGCATCGTTAATCGGCAGCGCGCGCTCCTGCAATACCTCACCAATAACAAAGGGCAAATCGGGCCGTTTAAGATC
>CBDUFM010000172.1:0-6277 GCA_965366325.1 uncultured bacterium | reverse complement strand
GAAATTAGAGAGCTCGCCTTGCACCTCAATCAACAGGGGTTCTCAGTGTATGCGGTTCGCTTGAAGGGGCATGGTACGGCGCCGCAGAATCTCATGCATGTGTCGTGGGATGATTGGCTGGTCTCTTACCTGCGTGGTTTGGCGGTGATTAAAAATACTTGTAAGCGAGTTTTATTAGTCGGGTTCTCCATGGGCGGTCTCTTGTCGTTAATTACGGCATCACGGAGCAAGCAGCAAATAGCCGGTTTAGTAACGATAAACTCACCGATGAAATTGCGTGATGCGAAGAGCCGATTTGTCCCAGCCTTAGCGTGGTGGAATCGTTTGATGGAGAAGCATGCGTCGATGCGCGTGGACTACGTAGAAAATAATAGTGAAAACCCACATGTGAATTACAGTAGGAACTACATTCATAGTGTGAATGAACTAGATAAGTTAATTGATGCTGCTGAGGAGGCGCTGCCTGCGATTACTGTACCGACGCTCATTGTTCAGGCGCATAAGGATCCTGTCGTTGACCCAGTCAGTGCGGATATTATCCAAGAAAAGATCGGGACGCAGGATGCACGTATTGAGCGCATGAAATTTGATAATCATATTATTATCAAGGGGCCACGTAGTGAACGGGTCTTCGAGTGTATCGATAATTTTATGCGTGATCGTATCTTGCCAGATGCCTAGGAATTTGTGCTGTCCGTGCTCAGCTCGCTTTTTCTAAAATCATCAACAATAGCGGTCAAAGCGGGTACTAAAATGAGGGTGATGAGTGTGGCAAAGATAACACCGTAGGCGAGTGAGGCGGCCATCGGAATTAAAAATTGTGATTGCACACTGGTTTCCATCATTAGAGGGAAAAGTCCAAAGAAGGTGGTGAGGGTGGTTAAAATAATGGCACGAAAGCGTGATTGACCAGCAGCGATAATAGATGCACGGAAGCCCATGCCTTCTTCGTGGTGTCGATTGATGCCATCAACGAGAACAAGGCTATCATTAACCACCACGCCGGTGAGTGCGATGATGCCTAAGATAGAGAGCATGCTTACTGGCAGGCCCATAACCATATGCCCAGCAACGGCACCAATTAGACCAAAGGGAATGGCGCTCATTATGATGGCCGGTTGCACATAGCTATTGAATGCGATGGCGATCAGGGCGTAGACAACCAGCATGGAAATAATCAGTCCGGTACCAAGGCTTTTTACAAGATCGGCTCGGTCTTCTTGTTTGCCGGCGTTTTTTAAATTAACCAAGGGGTGTTCTTTTTTGACCGTTGTCTCAAAGAATGCCATGAAGTCTTTATTAACAATATCGGCGTTTTGTACGCTGTGGTCAATTTTTGCGGTAATCATCACTACCCGACGACGGTCTTGGCGGTTAATGCTGGCATAGCTACTGCCATAGCTGAGCTCGGCAATTTCGTTGAGTGGGATGTGCTCACCCTGATGAGAAATGTACATATGCATTAAATCTGCAAGCGAGGATCTGTCTTCCCGAGGGTAGCGTAGGTAGACACGTACTTCATCACGTCCGCGTTGAATGCGTTGGGTTTCGCTGCCGAAAAACGCGGCTTGCACTTGGCGTGTGACTTGGAGCTGGTCGACACCTAGAGCTTTCCCGCGATCGGTTAACTTGAGTTGAATTTCATCTTTGCCAAATGGGAAGTTATTGGTGATGTCATGTACACCGCTAAAATCATTGAGTTTATGAATTAATTTATTGCTGACGATCTTAAGTTCTTCTAGGCTGGGTCCTGTTATTTGCACCTGGACATCATAATTGCCGTGCATGAATTGTGATTCAAAGGTGAGTGATTTAATCCCGAGGATGTCGCCGCATAACGCGCGCCAGCTATTCGTTACGGATTGCGCAGATATATCATGTGTGCTTTCTTGGTCTAATTCGGCGATGATTTGTGCGAGGTGGCTAGAGGTGCTGGTGTTGGCGCTTTCTCGACCTTGGTTTGTTTGCGCGCCGGTCATCACATAAAAATGAGTAAGAATCTCTTTGCCCATTTTATTGCGCAGGCTTGTCTGTAGCTCGTGGCCAGCTGCCATGATACGATCGGTGACTGCGGGGGTTTTATTGATAGGTGTGCCAATTGGCATTTCTAGGTTAACGGTAATGGTGTCAGCTTCGATGTTGGGAAAGAAAATCACTTTAATGCGGTTGCTCATCATGAGGCCGATTAAAATCATAAACAGCATGACAAAGATAGAGACGGTTAGGTAGCGCCAATGAATAGCCCAGCGTAAAGAGGGAAGGTACACTGCGGTCACGAAGCGTTCAACTTGAGCGGAAAATCCTTGTTGCAGTCGTGTGCCTTTGTTGCTTAGCCAGATAAAGGGTGCTTTAAAGGGCTGGGCCCACCAAGAAAAGAAGGCGGCGACACGTGATGGGTGCCCAAGATGCGCAGGTAATATGCACAAAGATTCAACTAAAGAAAATGCCAGACAGCCAATCACAACAACGGGAATAATATGCCAGAATTTACCATCAACACCGGGTAGGAATAACATCGGGGCAAAGGCAACAATCGTAGTGGCTACGGCAAAAAACACCGGTCTGCCCACGCGGTAGGCGCCGGCAATGCTCGCATTCAGTAGGTTGTTTTTCTTATCACGTTCTTGGGCGCTGTGTACACTTTCGCCGACGACAATGGCATCATCGACGACAATACCAATCACCAGCAAAAACGCGAACATGGAGATCATGTTGAGGCTTTCCCCGAGAACGTTCATGACCGCAAGCGCACCCATGAAGGAAATGGGGATGCCGAGGGCTACCCAAAAGGCAAGTTTAGCACCGAGGAATAGCATGAGCACCAGAAAGACGAGGATGAGTCCACCGACAGCATTGCTGGTGAGGGTGTTGAGTCGTCCTTGATAGAGGAGGCTTTCATCGCGCCAGACGTGGAGCGAGGAATCAGGCGGCAGGCTCGTGTTTTTTTCATCAATATAGTTGCGAACGGATTCAGCTATTTTAAGAATGTCTTGGTCACCGACACGATAAACCAGCAAGGTTATTGCTGGGTTATTATCCAAACTGATTGATATGTCATTGTCAGCAAAATCATCCCTAATCTGCGCAATATCACGCAGGCGAATACTGCCGTGTTGTTTGTCGCTACGAATAATAATGTCAGCAAAATCATGACCACTATAGGCCTGATCTTTTGTGCGGAGTAAGACATCACCACTACGACTTTTGATGGAGCCAGCTGGTAAATCGAATGAGGAGCCGCGTATCGCATTGCTAATATCCTGCATGTTTAATTGATAGCGTTGCAGGGCTAATTCGGAAATCTCTATTGATATTTCGTAGGGTCGGCTTGTGCTTAATTCAACTTGGCTGACGGACGGGAGGTAGGACATCTCTTCACGAATAATTTCAGCCTGTTGTCGTAGATTGTGTTCATCAAGTGGGCCGGATAAAATAACTTGAATAACCGGGCTGCGAATGCTGGGCTTGCTTATGAGTGGACGTTCTACATCTGCAGGAAAGCTGGTTATGGCATCAATACGTGTTTTTATTTCAGAGAGGACATTATCAGTGTCGTAGTCGGGATTAATCTCGACACTCAGGCTAGCCATCCCTGCAGTGGCGCTTGAATTAATGCGTTTAATGCCGTCGAGTCCATCTATGGCTTCTTCAACACGGAGATTGATAGCGGTTTCAACCTCACTTGGAGCAGCACCAGGATAGGGCACGCTGATCAAGACGGTATCGAGGGTAAAGCTTGGTATAAATTCCTTTTTTAACTGAAAAATACTCAGCGTCCCTGAAACCAAAATCAAAACCATAAGCAGGTTTGCTGCGATGTGGTTGCGTGCGAACCAGGCAACTATGCTGTGCATGATTTATTGAGCCAATTCATTGGTATGGGCACGCTGCACGTCACTGATGTTAACGTGCATATTTTCAGCCATGACTGGAAGTCGCGTCAGGCAGATTGATTCGCCAGCTTCAAGGCTTTGTGCGACTAAGACCGTTTCGTTATCGTAGTCGAATGAGCTCGCAGTCTTATGGTAACGAATAATATTGACCGAGCGTTTCTCTAGGCGCGCATCTTTGTTGATAATCCATACATAATTCCCTTGGTGAATACAATCGCGTGGAATCTCTACGCACTGTACTGGTGTTTTGCCGACGATTGTGGCGCTGATAAATAAATCAGGCAAGAGTGGCATGGCATTGTCAAAGGGATTGAGAACTTCTGCGATGCAGATGAATTGTTGATTGCGCTCGCCAATGCGTGGAACTACACGGGTTAGCTGTGCGGACCAGCGGTGTATTTGTTGACCAATGTTGGCTTGAATGTGAACTTCGCTGCTGTGCCCCTGTTTTGGTAACAAGAGAAAATTCATATCTTGGTTGAGTATGGGGAGTGCAATTTCAACGCGTTGACTGTCAATGATGTGGCCAAGCGTGGTGCCGGCACGCACTGATTGCCCGACGCCAACTTGGGTGCGTTCAATGTAGCCATCAAAGGGCGCGGTAATGGTACATTGATTGTGTTTGCGTTGTGCGAGTTGAATGTCCGATGTAGCGGCTTGTACACGGGCTTCTGCTAGGGTGATCTGTGGTTGCCTGAGTGCGAGTGCAGAGGCGTCTTTTAGGTCCCTGCCGACGCTTTGCCAATCGTTACGTGCCTGAACGGCTCGCGCTTGTTCTTGTAGTAAATTAAGTTTTGCTTCGGCCAAACGTGTTTGCGCGGCGACGAGCGCTAACTGATAAGGCTCTGGGTCTATTTCAATGAGGACATCGCCCTGTTTCACAAACATACCACTGAGAAATTTATTGCTCAGCGACAGGATGCTGCCATCTATTTCTGCACTGAGGTCACTTTCGCGAAAGGCGCGTACGCTTCCTTGACTAGGAATGTGAATGCTTTGATCGAAGCTGCTGCAACGGTGTGCTTGGACAGTGGGGATAGTGATGTTTTGTTCACGCTGCGGGGCTTCAGGTTTGAAGTGAATTAAGAGGGCTGTTGTGCCAGCGCCGATGCAAAGGACGGCAAGACTAAACAGTATTTGAATGGGGTGTTTCATGGTGCGTTGCTCTTTTCATGCACAAAATCACCGCCGAGGGCTTTATACAAGTCTATGCGATTGGAAACCAGTGCGTGCTTAGCGGAGAGGAGGCGTACTTGGCTGGCAAGCAGACTGCGTTGTATATCAAGAGCATCAACAATGCCGATTAATCCAGTGCGAAATTGCTCTTGAGCTTGTTGGTGTGAGAGATCAGCGTATTTGACGGCGTCAGTTAATTCTGTGAGTTTTTGACGAATGAAGCGCTCATTACTCAAACTGTTTTCGACCTCGGCGCAGGCTTGGAGGATAACTTTGCCCCAATGTGCTGCTGCCTCTGCGCGTTCCGCCTCGCGTAAACTGAGCGCTGCACGTAGGCGACCGCCTTGAAAAAGCGGCGCTGTGATACCTGCTACTGCGTTCCAGAAAAAAGAACGCGGATTAAATACGTCGGCGAGGTCATCAGAGGAGTAGCCAGCATCACCACTGAGTTTAAATGCGGGAAAGAGATCTTTATGCGCCGCGTTGGCTTGTTTTTCTGCTGCAAGAAAACGACGTTTAGCAGCAGCCACATCATGTCGCCGTTCTAGGATACTGCTGGGTAATCCGGCAGCGGGATTATGTGGTAGTTGTGGTAAGTGACTGGCGCTGTTAATTGCTGCAGCAGGATAGCGTCCACTCAGTATTTCTAAATCACGCTTACGGTTTTCAAATTCTTGACGACGGTCAGTGAGACTGGCTGCGTCCGCATTGCGCGCTTGCAGGAGGCGTTGTAGATCAAGAGCGCCGAGAGCGCCGGCGCTAAATTGCGACTGTGCATTGGCTATGGTTTTATCCCAAGCGTTAATCGTCTCTTCTAAAATTTCGATTTGTAGATTATTTAAAATGCAGGCGTACCAGGCCTGACTGATGCGGCAGGCGATAGAGAGGCGCAGTGACTGATAATCAGCGGCAGCAGCTTCTTCTAATAAAACAGCGGCTTGGCTGCGGTCTGATAATTTGCCCCAGATATCCATTTCCCAAGACAGGCTCAGTCCGACACTGTAATCAGTAGTATAGTCATCGAGTAAGCTGGACTCTTGGTAGCGCCTGGCTGCATTGAGGCTGCCTGTAGCTTGGAGTGCTTTATCGGCACCGGCAAGGCGGGCGCGCGCTTGAAATTGTTGCCAACGTGCGAGTTGCATGTGCAAGTCAAAATTATTGTGTAGGGCTTCAGTAATTAATGTGGCTAGGGCTGGATCGTGAAATGC
>CBDUFM010000171.1:0-6281 GCA_965366325.1 uncultured bacterium | reverse complement strand
ACGCCGTTTTCAGCACGCTCGTTTCTGAGAAACGTCATGATATCGGCATTCTCCTCGGCATTGGCGCCAAACGCCGTCAGATACTTGGCACCTTTATTTCAGCTTCTGTCTTGGTCTCGCTACTGGGTGGCATATTGGGCTGGTTATTGGGTTGGGGCATTTTAGCCATCCTCAATCCCGTGTGCGTTTATTTTGACATTGCACTGTTTCCACCGGCTGTCATTTACACCCCCGAAACGCCCATTAGTTGGGATTATAGAATTCCACTATTCTTCCTCGGCATTATGTTAGTCATTGGATTTATCTCCGTTTTATGGCCTGCCTATCGCGCCAGTCGCATCATGCCACTCGAATCTATTCGGGAGCAACATTAAATGGCAGATGCACTCCTACAAATTAAAGGCATTTCTAAGTCCTTTGGTGATCTGCGTGTTCTTGATGATGTCCATGCAACGATTGCCGCCGGTGAAATCGTCGCTGTACAAGGCGCATCAGGCACCGGTAAAAGCACCCTGCTCAATATTATTGGCCTGCTCGACACAGCGGACACAGGCAGCATTCACCTCGGTTCACGCTGCATCAACAGCGGACTCAGCCATCAACAGCAGGCGCAGATACGTGGCAAGGAAATCGGCTTTATCTTTCAAGCCTACCACCTGCTTCCTGAATTTAATGTGCTCGAAAATATTCTTATGCCGATTCGCTGCCTTGGCTTGGCCCTGCCTGACTACGAACGCCGCGCTATGGTTTTACTAGAACAAGTCGGTTTAGCAGCACGCGCCAAAGAGATGCCACTACTGCTCTCTGGTGGAGAGCGTCAACGCATTGCTGTGTGTCGTGCATTAATTCACAGCCCACAGTTAATTCTCGCCGATGAACCAACCGGCAATCTCGATCCAGAAACGACTCAGCATGTCCTAGAACAATTAGTTAATTTAGTGCGCGAAACGCAATCAAGCGTCCTCATGGTCTCACATGATCCCCTCGTCTGCGCCCGTGCTGATCGCTTACTAACCCTTCGTCAGCATGCCCTCAATGAAGCGTAGCTTGCTTAATCTCGCTGACGCATGAGTTGCATGCCCAGTAATAAAGACACAGCAATGAGCATACCGGCCATCAACGGTCCCCAGAGTGAGCTTTTACTCTGCTCATAATCAGATGCGCTGACCTGACCAGCACGTGGAATAGGGAATCCATCGGCCAGACATTGCTGTTCTATACTCCGGCCCAAGCGCTCTTTTATCACAAGGCCTATTTGGCTGTTTTCATCTGGCGGTAAAAATAGAACAAAAAGACCAGACTCTGCTGAGCGCTCACGATAAATAGGATAGGCAAGGTAAGCAGGAAATGCGGATAAATTTGGCGCACAAGGTAACCACCCCTGCAAACCACGTTGCCCGTCTTGATGTAAACGTTCACAGCTTGGGACGACTAAATTGGGATTGCTGACATGTGCATTATAGCGATGAATCAACGTATGTGCGTAGTGAATATTTGGCGGCAGAAACACGAATGGGCAATTAGGCATTGGTTCAGGGACCAATGGCAAACTGCTCTCAGCACGCGCCTTGTGGCAAATACCCACAAGCAAAACCAGCAGTAACAGGTAGGATCGCATGGATGGACTGTATATGGGTGTCATTATATGCCAGCCTGCTGCGGCAGGCACTGTGCTGACCAAAACTGGCGTATAGACAGAACTATCCCTAGCCACAGCCAGCTTCAATTACAGAATGAGCTTATGCAACGTAATCAACGTCATGCTTTTACCTTAGTCGAAATGCTCGTCGCAACTATGGTGTTTGTGATTGGCTTTGTTGCGATCTATAGCCTTTTCTTAGCCGGCATTAATTATCGACATGAATCAGATAGGCTAACCCGCACTGCGCTGGTTGGCACCTCATTAATTAGTAATTTTCGTCTGCAAATGCAGGATCAGTGGAATGAAGTCGATGATTTCATTGGTGACGGCGACCCTAGCGACACATCGGATACTGAAAATGACTTTTTCCCGTACCCAGATGAGCCGAGCGTCTGGTACTGCGTAAGGAAGGCGACTGATGCCAGTGGTCGTAATAACACAGATGACGGCATAGATACCAGTAAATCATCAACGGTACGATTAGAGATCCTGCTCATTGATCTCGGAGAAGGCCCAGCCTCGGGCACCCTTACACTCACCGACATCCTCCGGCGCCAATTTCTCGATCCTGCAAGCGCTATCGGTAAAGACTACATCGATAACACCTTCCCAGACGCCCTGCCCAGCAGCTCTGCCTATGATGCAATCACAACTGATGTAGAGAAAGCTATTTACATCCTTCTATGGCGTAAGGTTTTAGTCCGCTACGAAGCTGTCATAGTCCGTCGCTAGTCATTTTGAGTATCAGTTACAGCTTGCGCGCAGGCAATGCTGCTGCTTGCATAGCAAGCAATCTAGGGGCAAAGTGTAAGCGTAGCACTGACACTGGCTTGGGAGTACTGAATGTCTTTTTTGCGTCTTCAATATACTCGTTCTGATGGGGAAATTGACACCTATCACCTCAAGTCCGGGCGCCGATACAACGTAGGCCGTGGCTCTATCTGCGAAGTCCGTATACTTGATATGCGACTCAGCAGAAAACATTGCGCCGTAGAATGTATCAACGGTGAATGGATGGTTGCCGATTTAGGCAGCACCAACGGTTGTAAAATTAACAATGAACGCATCGAAACCAGCGTTGCGGTAACGGCCAAAACCGTCGTCACCCTCGGATCGGTAGAGATTTTTATCGCTAGTATTTCCGAACATCTTGATGATGGGGAAGAAATTGCAGAACGAAGCGATGATGCCGATTTAAATGCTGAAGATGCGAAAACAGCAAAAGCAGAAACACAGGTGCAAGAAGAGTCCAAAGCATCTGACAACAGTGCACTCAGCCTTGAGTCCAATGATGATGAAAGTCTTGAACTAGACAGTGAAGAAGTTGATGAAAAGAGCAGTTCCGTTGAATATAAGCCAACTACTTCTAAAATAAAACGTGGTCAAACAAATGAGAAAAATGAAGACACGAAAACAGTGTTCATTTCAGCCCTTGGCAAAAAAGTTGGTCCAATCTCTCGTGTACAGGCCAAAGAATTAAAAAAGCGCGAGCTCCAAGGTGCTCTTACCGAAGACGAATTGGACAAAATTATAAACGAAGCCCTGTAAAACCTTGTCTTATAAAAAGACGCTCTTTGCTCCACTCGGATTGCTGGCGCTTAGCGCCGCGGGTACTTCGCTTTGTGCACTCGAGTACGAGTTAGACGCACCAAAATTACAAACCACAGCAGACATTATGTACTGTACCACTGGTTTGCGCATGCACATTCGCGACGATGCCTTTGCCTATGGTCAGGTAGAAATACTCGCAAATGCCATGCGTTGGGATCAAAAACGCAACGTCCTATTTATGAGCGGCGACATTACGGTGCTCTCTCAATCCTATACTCTCCGCGCTGACCACATTGGCTTTGATGTTGGGCAACAAACTGGCGAGGCTTGGAATGTACATATCAGTATTCGCGACGGCAAAAACCGCACACGAATTAGCTGTGAGCGCATTTTAATCAGCCCCAAAGAGTTCACCTTGTTTGGGGTGAAAACTGACAATGGACATGGCAGTATGTTTAATGTCCGTTCTTCGCGTATTCGAGTACGCCGTGCCGACACAGCGCACCCACATCGCAGCGGCCTCACTGCCAACATTGATGACATCACCATCAACAACCCACGACTACAAGCTGGCGCTGTGCCATTTTTTTGGCTGCCAATTGTTTATCGTGACTACCGTTTAGATTACCCTTGGACCCACGTTGAATTTGGTCATGAAAGTGACCGTGGTGCATTTGTCCGCGCATGGATTGGCGTCGACCTACCGCGAATGGGCGACATGTCTTCTATGATACGTTTGCGTAATGACCATTATGAATTAAGTGGTCGGGGATTGGGCGTAGAATATGATTGGAAATCGAACACCCTAGGCACTGGCAATCTATACCATTTTAAAATGGATCCAGAAATTCTCTACAGTGATACCAATGGTGGTTTCCCAGATTTAGATGACTTAGCCTTTAATAATCTTTATGATAAAATGCATGGCACACGCGTCACGCGACGCACAGCAGAAGCAATGGAGTTTGAACACCTTGCAAAAATTCCACATGGCGCGCTTTACTTACGCTGGTCAGATTTACCGCAATCAATTACCGGCGCATTAGACCATGATAAATTTCGTGCCGATTACCTTGAAACACAGATGCAGGAAAACCCCATGGCAAGGCAGGGCTTATCTGCAGCTTGGAGCAGCCCACTCGTAGACATTGCCTATGATCGGGCGCTACAACCATTTGAAGATTCACGTTTAGCCGATAAAGAACACGGTCTCCATCTCTCAGTCACCCCACTACAATTATTCGACAACATTCATTTGGAATCAGATTTAT
The DNA here is from genome assembly GCA_965366325.1 of uncultured bacterium. Taxonomy (GTDB): domain Bacteria; phylum Planctomycetota; class UBA11346; order UBA11346; family UBA11346; genus JANQLF01. The sequence continues at coordinate 1,817 of CBDUFM010000171.1, read as the reverse complement.
GGCTCGAACAATTTCGCATAGAAGATGCCGGTATTACTGGCGAACCACTCTCTGAAGCGTGGCGCTTACATGGGGCCATAGCACTACGCAGCAGCTCCTGGTTTTCCGAGTGGGGGTACGACAGCAGATTAGGTATCGAAGTGTTACGTTACGAAGACAGCACCATCAATGACCTCGCACAAGATGACGCGCAATCCAGTATGTTGATTGCAGAGTTTGGCATCAAAACCAGACTCGTTGCACAATTCGCAAGTGGCTTGCGTCACAAATTTTCACCACGCCTGGGCTTTGAGTTTGCCACTGAAGCCAATGGTGATGACTTACCGACACTAGATGTCGATGATGATCGTGAGTCTTTGGACGATGACCTACAGTTAATTACTGTCAGTCTAGACAATACACTTAGCAAAGCACACCGCTCTATACGCATGTACAATAAATTTCGCTTTGGCACTCGCGACATTGATCGCCGTTATTATGATGAAAATGGTGATGAACAAGAAGGACCAAATAGCTTGGTCGACGTAGAAAACACCGTAAATGGTAAGCTATCAAGCAACATAAGCATCAACGCTGAATTTGACTATAATGGACTCATTGAAGATTGGTCCAAATTTGACGTCAGCCTCAATTGGCTGATCAATGAACGCGTGCGCTTTAGCTGGCAAAGCAATTTGGTACCTGAAAGCAGCAATGAAGCGGCTTACTGGCAACATGAACCGCATGTTTATCTTAAAGCAAATCGCTACAGCATCGACTTTGCAACGACACACCGCGATCGTGGTAACAGCATTGATGGATTTCAAATTAATCTCACGCGCACGATGATAGATGGCCAGATGCTTATTGGTTATGATGAAGAACGAGATCAAAACGGTGATGTAATTGACAAACGAGTCAACTTTTCCATAGCGCTCGGTGCATGGGGTGGCATGTGAATAAGGGACAGATCATTCGCATTGTACTCTTCTGCCTCTGTGCCAGCGTCTACCTCTGGCATATTACCGGCCATCTCTTAATAAGTACTGGGCTTCAATCACACACAGATATAGCCGCTGTAATAGCGGCACATCAAGACAAAGAATATAATTACGTCATCAGCAACGCCATGCTACCAGAAGATGCAAGCAAATTAGCGATCAAAGTCTACGCACAAGAAACATTTTATGTCGTTCAAAGCCGACTTTCGGTCAAGAACATACCCATCAATCCTCAGCATCTAGACTTATTAGCCATGTGGCTCCCACGTGAACAAATGATCAGTGATGCCTTGCAATGTATCAAGGACAGCAATAACAAAAATATTAATGGCACACTTGAAGTTACCTATGACGATAAATGTCGGCTTTCTGGCATAAAAAGTAATCTAGATGTCCTTGGCATTAGCTGTCGTATTCATGCCCATGTTGACCATCAGGGTTTCCACTCTGAAATCGCTGCACCTGCCTTAAGCATTATCGATAAAAGCAGTGACTCAGATTTTGATGCCGATAATGTACACAGTATTCCCCTCTTACTACCTGGGGATCTACGCGTTGGGCAAGAATTAGAATTAAACATAATTCAAAAAGCCTATGCTCTCAAGATTGAAATAGGCCCACAAGAAAGCGTTACCATAGGAAAGCGCAGCATGAAACTCATGCGCGCCAGTGTTTTATATAACTCTACTGCTTATGCGAGTATGTGGATCGATACAAATGGTGTTGTCTACCGTTTGTCCTCAGAAAGAAGCAGCGCAGTGCTCAATCTAGACTCCATTAAAAACGCAAGCGGTGATAAAATCTGGATGCGCTAATTTCTATCGCCAACCACGTACC
>CBDUFM010000170.1:0-6281 GCA_965366325.1 uncultured bacterium | reverse complement strand
GGCCCAGCGGTGTAAGCGCCACGTTTTTTCATCCCAATGTTGGCGTGCATTATGACGAAATCCTTGCTCGGTGACTTCCTTGGTGATTGCTTCAGCTTCATCAATTTGCGCTTGATGATTTTCAGGCAGGGGTGGACAGTGATTGGCGAAGAATTCTTCTTCACTCATGCCGTCTGGTATTTGCAGCGCTGTATTTAATTCATGCATTTCTTCGGAGTCATCAGAGAGCAGCCATTGTTCGTTCACCGACAAATCCTCGGCGTTCGGTTTTACACTGCGTATGTAATCGCGCATGGCCATGAAGCAAATGTCATGTGGATTCACTAGGCAAATTGAAAGAAAGAAGGGTCCATCATTTTGTTCGCCACGTTGTTTAATGTATCGGACGCTGCTGCTGACTAGGTCATCACGTTTATCAGCACTAATGTTTTTACAGCCCATGCTTTCAGGTGACATATTGCCAGGTAAATGTACCTTGCCGCCATAGGCGACTCGGTAGCCAGCTTGTTTGAGCAGTGTTGGCGCGCAGGTATCTAGTATGTATTTCGGAACATTTTCAATGTGCGGATTTTTATTATCCCAAATATCTAATTCGGAGGGCATGCGTCCTGTGAACCAACTAAAGCGAGATGGTAGGCAAACGGGATTGCTGCAATAGGCGCGGCTAAAGCGAATGCCTTCTTTTGCTAATCGGTCTGCGCCTGGTGTTGAAAGATAAGGGTTGCCGGTACAGCTCATCATGGTTGAGCTTTGTTGATCGGTGTTAATAAAAATTATATGTGGTTGTTTATTCATTGCGTCCTCTATTTATTAATTAGAGCATGTTGCTCCGCAGCGCGCATCAAGGGATCTTCATTACAGGCAAATGGTTTATTTTGCTGTTGTAATACCCAGTCATCCATAATCTGTTGATACTGTTTTACTAAATCAGGACATTCGTTGGCAATATTTTGGGTTTGATTGGGGTCGCTGCGCATGTCATATAATGCAATCTCTGGTATATGTGCGTAGGCTCCAGGGTGATAGGTGCGTTGGTATAAATGGGTTTTACTGCGGACGCAGCGTTGGGCAGCGTAGAGGCCAGTGTCCCAGACAAGATAGTCACGATCAGCATAGGCGTTTGATGTCGTTTGGCCGCGCATGTTTGCCGCAAAGGATTGGCCGTCCCAGCCACTGGGTATTTCTGCGCCAATTAAATCGCAAATCGTCGGTGCCATGTCGATATTGTACATAAATGCATCGCAGCTGCTATTGGGCGGAGTGACGCCGGGCCAGCGCACAATGAAGGGAATATTATGAATGCATTCATCAGCAAAACAGTGGTCTGTATAAATACCGTGCTCACCAAAGGCATCACCATGATCGGCTGAAATAATGATCGCGGTATCTTCGTACAAGCCTTGGGCTTTTAATTCATCAACAATTTGTTGAATGTGATGATCGACATAGGCAATGCAGGCATCGTAACCAGTGACCATCTTATCAAAATCAGCACGATTGCTGACGTAATCGGGCATTAATGGAAACGGACTTTTGTTGAGCTTGCCGGGGCCGTAGGGTTGATTGGTGGCAACAAAGGGGCCATGTAGCTTTTGGTGTTCTTGAATGACTTCCTCTGTCGGCCATGTTTGAGTGACTGGATAATCTTTGAAACGTTCTGACCACGCTGCGTCTATGAAATAGCAGCGATGTGCATTCCAATAATGCACATGCATAAAATAATCTTCCTGTGCGGCGTTATTTTTCAGCCACGGTAAAACTTTGGCGTTGACTTCCGAGGCGTCATCACCGCCGCATTTTAAATTTGGTGTATGAAATTCGGTCCAACCAGTCATAAACCATTGTGCGCTGTGGCGATCGGCAAATGTGGTGAAGCTATAGGCGTTGTAATCATGTTTGCGTAATTGGCGTGGGAACATTTCATTAGCGGGTTTTGGCCCGCCGTAGGCCCCGCGTTCTATATGAAATTCACCACCGAGTCCGTGATTGGAGACGACACCGTTGCGCACGCCGAAGCGACCTGATGACCAGGCCGCGCGCGATGGCATGCACGGTGAGCTGCTGCAATAATGATTAGTAAAGCGCATGCCGTCTTGGGCGATGCTATCAATGCACGGCGAAGTCGGACGATTGTAGCCATAACAGCCCAGGTGGTCGGGACGCAAGCAATCGACGTCTATGTAAATGATACGCATTTATATTTTTCCTGCGAGGCTGTTGCTACGGTAGCGCTCTTGGTTCCAGTGGCCCTCGGCAAAATGTGCTGATTCATAAAACGCATTATCTTTGCCGTCGGTTTCCTGCCACCAGGTATCGACCTCCGCTCGGAGCCCTTGTTTGATGTTGGCATGCTGTGGATCGTGAGCGACATTCACTAATTCATGCGGATCAGCGCTTAAGTGGTAGAGTTCTTCAAAGTTTTCATCTGGACCATAATAGCGCAGGTATTTCCATTCCTGTGTGCGTACACCGAGGAAGGGATGCTTGCCCCAATAAGCAGCATAATGCTCAAAAAAGATACGCTCATCTTTTTCAGGCGTAGCTTGCGCAGCAATTATTTTATCTAATTGTCCACCATGTTTAAAGCTATCTGGAACGCTTAGGCCAGCTGCTTGCATAAGCGTAACCGGCACATGCACCTGATCGAGTAAGGCGTTACATGTCGTTTGCGCATGCTCGTCTTGTGGAAAACGCCAGATCATCGGAATCTGTAAAATATCGTCGTAGGGCATGCAGCCCTTCAGACGTAAATTATGCCCACCCATCATATCGCCATGATCAGCGATGACGAGGACGATGGTATCATCCCACATACCGCGTTGTTTAAACAAATTGATAATGTCACCAAAATGACTGTCCATGCTGGCGATCATGGAATAATACTGAGCTAATTCCTTGCGTTGCTGATCACTGTCGTGTGAGCCATGATCAGAGCTGGCATGCTGCTTGAGAAAATCTGGTTTATTGGTGAAGGTTTCTTTGCCATGGCTGGCAGGGAGCTGTAGAGAGTCGGGCGGAAATAAATCAATATAATCTGGGTGGGTGAAGAACGGTGGGTGGGGTAAATTTGTCGAAAAATAAAAGAACAGTGGACGCCCGTCATCGTCATAATTTTCAAGCCACGCACAGGCTTCTTGGTGAGCAAGATAGTCGCTGCGTAAAACAGGGTGCGCATAGGGAAAGCCGCGTTCTTCAGCTTCGGCGTCTGAGACCTTGACGCCATCGGTGCAGTGACCTTCATGAAAACCAAGATCTGCTAATGGAATTTCGAAATGACCTTTGCCAAAATACACGGTGCGGTAATCGTTTTCGTGAAAAACTTTGCCGAGACTGGGGTGATGAGCAGTGAGGGTTGAACGTTGATTGGCGAAGTTTTTTAGGGCAATCACCCCGGCTTCGTGGCTGTACTGTCCAGTGACAATGCAGGCCCGCGCTGGGGAACACTGTGGATGATTGCTGAAGGCTTTGCTGCAATGAACACCCTTGGCACAGAGTTCATCAAGATTGGGCGTGTGGGCCGCTGGATCGACAACACCGAGGCGGTCAGCGCGCATTTGATCACACATCAAGACCAGTACATGTTTTTGTGGTTTTGGCATAAACTATTCCTTAATTGATGCAGTATAGAATATACTACTGGAAAACTATAGAATTTATAGACCATATGTTGCATGAAATTACCATATTTTGATGAGTCTAACCTGCCTGGCAGCATTTGGTCGAGTGCCGTCAGCGTGCTCCAGGCACAGAAGGGCTTGCCGCATCCAACCTTTATTGGTGAACGTTCTGTCGATGATCCCAGCTATTGGCTGCGGAATCACGGCAAGCGGACGCCGTGGGCGACCTTAAAAATTTGTCTTGATGGGCGTGGTGAAATCGATGTGCATGGCGAGCGCCAGATTATCGAAGCGGGACAGGCTCTCTTATTTACGACAACAGACACAGGCATAGCCCATGGGATTGCTCAGGACGCAGCGTATTTTCACTTTATTCGTTTTACCTTTATTGGTATGGAATCGATTATTGAGGAAATGAATAAACGTTTTGGTTATCTGTTGCCAGTAGATAAGAGTCATAGTATCGTCAAGCGTTTGAAAAAATATGAGCAGGATTCTCATAGTTCTATCAGCATGCAGCCAGCCGAGGCGGCGGAATTATGTTGGTCTATTGTGGCGGCCTGTATGCACCTATTTGAGTCGTCGCAATTAGATAATTCGCTTAGTCGTCGTTGTATTGCGTGGATAAATAAACACATTGAAGGTACTGCTACGATTGCAGATTGTGCAGCAGCATTAGCAGTGAGCCAAGAGCATTTAACGCGGGTTTTTCATGAATGTGTGAAGGAAACGCCAGGGGCATTTTTGATGCGTGAGCGTTTGCGTCATGGATTACGTTTACTTTTATCTAGTCATGAACCGATTAAGGCGATTGGTTCTCGCTGTGGTTATAAGAATGCGTCACATTTTAGTCGCGCTATCAAAGAGCATTTTGGCTCTAGTCCGCGTGAGATTAGGGCCACACCAAGTGCTTGGCAATTGATGTCCTAAAAACGGCAGCAGCACGCCACTTGCTTCGTTGCCTCGTCTTCATTTAAACCTAAAAACGGCAGCAGCACGCCACCTGCTTCGTTGCCTTGTCTTCATTTAAACCAGTAAACTTCATCCTCGGACGCCTCGCATCTGGCGCCCTGCTGCCGTTTTTAGTAATTGCTAAGTAGGTCAGAATATATTTGAATTGCAGGGGTTCTCCTGTTGATGGCCGTAAATCGACAGAAACACGCCACCTGCTTGCTTGCCTCGTCTTTATTTAAACCAGTAAACTTCATCCTCGGACGCCTCGCATCTGGCGCCCTTCTGCCGTTTTTAGAAATTGCTAAGTAGGTCAGAATATATTTGAATTGCAGGGATTCTCCTGTTGATGGCCGTAAATCGACAGGAACACGCCACCTCCTTTGTTGCCTCGTCTTCATTCAAACCAGTACACGTCATCCGTGGACGTCAGCTGCGTTCTTTGTGCTCTGGCCTTGATGTGAATGCCAAGTGCTTGCTAATTGATGACTTAAGCTTGTTGGTCACGAGCGTCGACAAGTTAACAGTACTTTTAGTTTCTATTCATGCGTTTGTCATGATCCCTGTGTAGATTGCCGCCAGTGATCACGGGAAAACTGAACGTATTCAGGACTTCTACGCTGCACCGTAACGAATCAACAATACATCCAAAAGGATAGCACCATGAAATTCATGCTTATTCCAGCCCTAGCCGCTAGCTTATGCCTCGGCTCACTTAACGCAGAAGATGCGCCCGCTCCAGGTGGCGAACAGCGCGGTGATCGTGCTGCGCAAAACGGCGATCGCGGTGATCGCGGAGACCGTGGTAATCGCGGAGACCGCGGTGGTCGTGGCAATTGGCAAGAGCGCCTCGTCAAAGATAACCCAGAGCTTGAAGGTGTTGATCTTAAGTCAGAAGAAGGTCAGGCCAAATTGCGCGAAGTAATGAGCAAGCGCTTTCAAGCAAAGATGGAAGAAGTTAAAGAGCAAAAAAGTTCTGAGCTTAAAGAAAAGCTTGGCTTTAGCGATGAAGAATACGAAGTGATTAAACCAATTCTAGATCGCGTTGAGTCTTTAAATTTACAAAAAAGTATCGTCCTGCCTGACGGTGTGCAAAATGCCTTTGCCGGTATGCGCGGTGGAAACCGTGGTGGTCAAGGTGGTCGTGGCGGTTTTAATATGGGTGCCATGATCATGGGTGATCAAGAAATGGACCCGGCAGCATCGGAAGTTAAAGAGTCATCCGAGGCATTAAAGAAATTGTTAGAAGATCCACAAGTGAGTGAAGATGAATTGGCGACTAGTATTGCGCGTGTGCGCAAGGCACGAGAAGCACTGGTTAAGGCTTTACAAGAGGCACGTAAAGAATTGCGCTCTGTGCTAACCGTTAAGCAAGAGGCGATATTAACTGATTCAGGTTTGCTGGATTAAGTTGTAAAAGCAACGGCAATGGACCTCCTTCTTGAGCGCATCTGCGATGAGTTATCTTTGCATGCAGATGCGCGTTTAGCAGCCCAAGCATCAATAAGCTCCGGTACACAGGTACCGGATGCTTTGAAGTTGCATGCGCAGGATGCTCAAATTGCAGCTGCCATGGCAACAATATTAGGCCTACGCTTTTCGGCGCGTAGTAGTGATATGACTTTGGCGCAGCATTATTTAGATACGGTGCCAGTGCGTGTATGGACTAGTGCCCGTGTTTTACCAATTCATATGGAAGATGCTGCGCAGGAG
>CBDUFM010000169.1:0-6281 GCA_965366325.1 uncultured bacterium | reverse complement strand
AATAATTTATGCACATGGCGCCAGCCATAACCATCCAAATCACGGGTAATCCAAGCACAGGCCGTCGCCGCAAAAACCATCAACACCCGTTTTTCATAACTACGCCACTTACCTTGATGCGGAATTTCAACATCGCTGCGCCCCTGTAATTTTCGGGTTAATAACCAGAAAATCATTGGCAACATGGCACAGACAATCGGGATCGCATACCACATCCATTTAACAAAGTGAATTTTGTGCTCATCTGCTGCGGCACCATGTAAGGCAATCATACTTTTATTATAATGTTCAACAAATATTAAGTTGGGTGGCGTACCAATCGGCGTCCCCATGCCACCAACGTTTGCCGCATAGGCGACACCTAACAAAACTGCAATGGTTAAACGCGGATTCCGCGCCTGCTGCACAACAGCTAATGCTATCGGCAGCAACATTAATGTCGTCGCCGTATTGGAAATCCACATACTCAAGCTTGCCGCCGCAAGCATAAATCCAAAAACAATGCCCTTATCAGATTTTTTACCAAATAAATTAATCATACCCAAGGCTAAACGACGATGCGCACCAGAGCTCTCCATCGCCGTCGATAAAATAAAACCGCCAAGCATTAAAATCACCAAGGGATGACCGTAGGACGCCGCCACATCTTTTGTCGAAATAATCCCAAAAATTGGGAAAAAGGCCAAGGGAATTAATGAGGTCGCCGGAATGGAAATCGGCTCAAACATCCACCACAAGGCCGTCCACAGGGTAATACCCGCGCACAAAGATGCCGCCAAGGACATATCATTATTTGCTAATATTATTGCCAGTATAATGCCCAACATTGGGCCGCCCCACAAGGCGATACGCTCTATCGGAAACTTTTGCGGCCCTGGTTCAGGGGCAGATACGGTGCTGGCTTGTGTAGATTCTTGGTCGTTTAGATCAGTCATAGAACATCAATTCGCTTGGATATATACAGGAAAACGCCTTGCAACTTGCAAGGCGCTAACGCTACCACTAACCGATTAAGCGCAAGTAGTGCCCACGCTGCTCTTGTGAGATTGCATGTCATACCGCATCTCCGGCGAAGCATACAACATGTTATCTAATGACGGAAATGACGCTCACCCGTAAACACCATAGCGATGTCATGTTTGTCAGCCTCAGCAATAACATCTGGATCGCCTTTCGAACCACCAGGCTGCACAATTGCCGTCACGCCGGCTTTGGCCGCTGCTTCCACGCCGTCAGGAAATGGGAAAAACGCATCAGATGCTAATACTGAGCCCTGCCCACGTTCACCTGCTAGCTGCGCTGCAATCCAACTACTGTTCACGCGGCTCATTTGTCCAGCGCCGGCGCCGACCAATTGACCGTCTTTGATTAAGCAAATCGCATTTGATTTTAAATGTTTCACAATCGGCCACGCGAATGCGAGATTAGCCATTTCATCCGCACTTGGCTGACGCTTGCTCACAATGTTAAGCGCGTCTTTATTCCAGCCGCTGTTATCGTAAGTTTGCACCAGCAAGCCACCGAGCACGTTTTTCACATACCGTGCATCGCGTGGAATCGCCGTTACTGAGCCTGCATCAATGATGCGCACATTCTTTTTCCACTTCGGCTTGGTGGTCAAAATCTCAAAGGCCTCGTCGGTGAAACCTGGGGCAATTACCGCTTCAACAAAACGGCCAGGTTCTGCCAATGCATTGGCCGTCTCTGCCTGCAATGGCTCATTAAAGGAAGGCTGCCTGTGGGTCACCGTCGTAGGCTTTTAGAAATGCCTCCAACTGGGTGCCAGCAGTCGCACAACCACAAGGATTGGTATGTTTAATCACCGCGCAGCTGGGGGTACTGAATTCTTTCACCAATTCCCAAGCCGCGTCTAAATCCATAATATTATTATAGCTTAATTCTTTGCCGTTGCGCTGCTTTGCCGTAGACAGACAGGTCGCACCCGGCAAACGAATATCGTAAAAAGCCGCCGATTGATGCGGATTTTCACCATAACGTAAATCCTGAACCTTGCGCATGGGAATAGCACATTCACTCGGCAGCAACTCAGCATCCAATAATGTCGCATCATCAGTGGCCGCTTCACGTAAAAGCTCTTCGGCAATTAAGGCATCATAACGGCTGGTGCAGCGGAACACTTTACGCGCACAGGCTTGGCGAAAAGCCATGGTTGTTTCGCCAGCGTTGGCGTCCATCTCTGCAATTATTTGCGCGTAATCAGCGGGCTCCGTTACCACGGTCACAAAGCGATGGTTTTTCGCTGCACTGCGCAGCATACTTGGCCCACCAATATCAATTTTTTCTATTTTATCAGCGAGGTTCACACCTGGCGTATTACACGTTTCTTCAAAGGGATATAAATTCACGACGACTAAATCAATCATACCAATGCCATGCTCTGCGGCGATATCCGTATGTGATTTATTATCGCGTAAACACAATAAGCCGCCGTGAATTTTGGGGTGCAAGGTTTTAACTCGACCATCCATCATTTCAGGGAAACCGGTGTAATCAGAGACTTCGATGACCGGCAAACCGGCTTCTTGAATAGCTTTGTAGGTGCCACCAGTCGACAATAACTCAACCCCACGTTCATGAAGTGACTGCGCCAGCTCAACAATACCGTCTTTGTAAAAAACAGATAGGAGTGCGCGTTTGATAGCTGCTTCGCTCATGGGGGCCTCATTTCAGGGGTCATATTCAAGGTGCTTCTCGCATGACCGAGACACAGGTCTGAGGGTCAACGAAGCCGAGATGCTAAAGGCCCAAGCTCCGGTGCAACTGAGCTCAGTCCCGCGCTGTCAGCTCAGCAGGCAGCACAGCAATGGATCCCTTAATACTTACATTCTCAATTTGACCACAGGCTAATCCTTGTTAATGCCCCCATCTGGCGCTCGCCTCCTGAGGACTTTTTTTACACTAGCGATGGCGCATTTTCCTCTAAACTCTCGGCCCACAGTGATGACAAATTATGAATGATCTTATGGAAGACGACACCCTACAAGACGTACTACAGGCCTACATGCTCGAGCATGGCGTGAGCGCGAAAACGCTATCCGAGCAATCTGGAATTAGCTATCCGACCATGCTTAACGTGATTAAGTCTGGGAATATTCCACGTAAACCTGATCACCGTGAGGCTTTACGAAATATAGTCGGTTACGATCGTGACAGCTGGGCCGATGTCCTCTCTCGCTCTGGTCGTAATGCCACTGATCGCATTGAAAACAGCGACAACAGTCCGGCAAACCTGCAGGTCTTAGTGAGCAAGGCGCTTTACGCCAAAGGCTTCTCAGAAAAAAGCCTCGCCGAAGCCACGGGGCTCCCCTATGCCACCATCAGTGGCATCACGCGCAAAGGCGCCGTACCGCGCAAGCATTCACTCGATACAATTGTTGAAATCCTTGAGCTCGACCCTGAATTGGTCGATAAGGCCGTACGCAGCAGCCATGCCTCCCGCCATCAAACTGATTTTGATGATGATGAATTCGCCGATCTCGACTCAGTCGCCAGCATCGCAGATATCATCAATCAACGCCTCGCGGAAAGCGGCGTCAGCCTCGCTAAATTCGCACAATCCGTTGGCATCGGTTACCTCACACTCAGCCGCATCATGAACGGCAAGTTGAAACCCGACGATTTATCACAGTACCACAGCCTCGGCGAAGAACTGGGCCTCGATCAGGCGCAGTTTGCCGCAGCCGTACATTTTACTGAAGAGAGCCATGAAGTGACCTCGCTCACCATTCGTGGCAAACACCCGGTGCCTAGTGATGCGACACCGCTGCAAAAAGCTCTCATTGCCTATATGAATCAAGAAAACTTGACGATTAAAGCATTAGCCGAACAGAGCGGCCTCAGTCAACTCACCATGGCGCGTATTATTAAGCAACAAGCCACACCCTCACGCGCTAGTACCCACAAAAAATTACAAGAACTCCTTGAGCTCGACCATCATTCGTATTTAGAATTAATTGGTGGCGAACAAAAAACCGGTCGCCTAGCAAGTCGTCAACGTCGTAAAGAGCAACGCGAAGAGCGTGAAGACGGCACCGACTACTTTGCACATGATGCCACGACACCTGGCACGGAAGACCCGATCCACCAAGAGACTAGTGCACTGATTGCACGTTTAGATTCCAGCGTCGACAACGTGGAAGACATTTTAAAAATTGTCAAAAATCTAAATGGCAAACAACGCAAAGCACTTTGTGATTTCTTAAAGTTGATTGTTAAAGGCGATGACTGAATTATTAACTGAGGAACCCGAACCCTACTCGAGTAGCACAACATGACCGTAGATATTTATGCTGCGGTATCCATGTTGGTCCTGCTCTTATTTTCTGGTACTTTTTCCGGATCCGAAACCGCTCTATTCAGCCTAAACCAAGGCGACATGTCCGAAGTTGCGCGCACCAAGCACCGCAGCGACCGCGTCATTATTAATCTCCTTAATGACGAACATGACCTGCTCCTCACTATTTTAATTGCTAACAACGCGACCAACATCTGCTATTTTAGTATTGCAGCGTGGTGGGCAGCCAATTCTGTTTATTTTACGACGTGGCCAGAGTTAATTATACCCGGTGCCCTTGTTACCATTATTTTATTTGGCGAAATCTTACCCAAGGTATTTGTGAGCAGCAATGCGCTCACTGCAGCGCGCGTCCTCTCCTATCCGACACGTGTCTCCATGTTTTTATGCACCCCCATGGTGAGCGTACTCAAAAAGGTACTGGGTAATATTATTCTCAACGAAGCCGCCCACCCATCACAGGGCATCACCAACGATGAAATTAAATTAGTCATTGAAGAAAGCCGCAAGCACGGATCGGTGAGCGAATTAATTCATGACCGTCTCCTTGAAGTTATCGACCTCTCCACCACACCCGTTTCCAAAGTCATGACCCACCGCGTTGATTGTCCGACTATTAGTGTTGAGGCAGACACCGATGATGCGCGCCTAGCACTGCGCGAACAACCTGGCCCGTTTATGATTGTCTACGATCCAGATAAAAACGAAGAGTGTGTTGGCATGCTAGCAGCGCAGGACATTCTCAAAGGCGGCACGGTCAGTAAACGCATGCGCAAAGCATTATTTATTCCAGGCAATGCCTTACTACCACACGCGATTGCCCTCTTTCAAGAAAACAAGCAAACCGCTGGCGTCGTCGTTGATGAATACGGCGGCACCATCGGCCTCCTCAGCCTCGCCCATATTGGCCAGGAATTACTCGGCAGCGGTAATCACGAAGATCTACCCGATATTATCGAGCCACAGCAAATCAAAGAAAATAAATGGCTCCTCTCAGGACAGACGCCGCTCGAAGGTTGGGAAGCGCTGATTAACGAAGAGGACATGAGTTCCTGCACCACCATCGGTGGTTTTGTTACGCTCAAACTAGGCAGCGTCCCGGAAATTGGCGACCACCTTCTTTACAGTAATCTACTGTTTAAAGTCGAGAGTGTTGATGCACGGCGCATTCAACAATTAACCCTCGAACAATTATCTCCGCTCGAAGCACGCCGCACCACCCGCAACATGGAACACGTCTAAAATGGATTGGTTCTTTTTCAACTTATTGTGCTTGCTCGGACTCTCTGCCCTCTTTAGTGGCAGTGAAACTGGAATTTATAGCATCAACCGAGTTAAATTACGCTACCGCCTCGAACAAAATGATTTTCGTGCGCGCATTTTACACCGATTAGTCAGCCCCGTTGGCCCCACCATCATCTGCATCTTACTTGGCAACAACATCGCCGCACAATTACTTGCGACCATCACCGAGCATAAATTTCAAGGCCTCGGTATTTGGGGCATCCTCGTCACCACACTGCTACTGACACCTATAATCTTGGTCTTCTCAGAATTTCTTCCTAAATATTATTTCCGTATTAAAGCGAATGATTTAACCTATCGTGTGGTGCTGGTCCTATCTTTTTTCCGATTCCTGTTTTTCATTCCGATACTAGTCGCCAATGCATTAACCACGATGTTTCAAATTTTACTGCGCACCAATCGAACTCCAGTGTGGGAACCACATACCAGTGAAGGTAATTTACGCAGCTTTCTCAAGGCGAAAACCACCGGCCACGACCTCACACCGATTCAGCAGCAACTGGTTAATCGCATTCTCGCACTCGACCGCACCCTCGTAACCTACGACGGCGTCAGCAAACCCATTCAAGAACTCAGCACCCTTGACGATGAGTCAACGGTTGCCGCAGCAAAAAATGCTATTGGCCCAACCTATTACACCCGCTACCTGGTCACCGACCAC
>CBDUFM010000168.1:0-6309 GCA_965366325.1 uncultured bacterium | reverse complement strand
TAGTTGGACACCGAGTTTAGATTCGAGATTGTCAAAAAATGCAGTCTTTAACTGCGGAGTAACGCCCATGCTACCCATGCCTTGGACATTGCTGTGGCCACGTAGGGGCAGTAGGCCTGCGCCAGGTTTTTTGAGCATGCCGCGCATCATAGCGAGGTTGGCAATCAAACGCACGGTATCAGAGCCATGTTGATGATGGGTGACGCCCATGGCCCAGCAAAAAATACTACGTTTACTGCGACGAATTAAATGACAGAGGCCATGGATTTCATCGAGGCTGATACCACTGTTGTTAATGATGTTATCCCATGTCATTGCGCGAATGCTGTTGAGAAACTCTTCGCTATGTTCACAGTAGTCGCGAACAAATTCCTGATCGTAATCACCTTCGGCATCAAGGATTTTAATGATGCCGGCGAGCAAAGCGAAATCACCACCAATATGTGGCTGTATATAATCCGTAGCAATGTCACTGCCGAATAACATCGAACGCAGATCGCTGGGAATGCGAAAATGCTCCAGTCCACGTTCACGTAAGGGGTTAATGACGACAACGCGACCACCATTGCGACGACAATTTAAAAGATTACGTATAAAGCGCGGATGATTAGAGGCGGGGTTTGCGCCAATGACTAAAATTAAGTCGGCATTATCCACATCACTGAGTTGCACTGTGGCAGTGCTGTTGCCGATGACGCTACTGAGACCAACACCAGATGCTTGGTGACAATAATACGAGCAATTATTGATGTTATTGGTGCCATATAAACGAGCAAACAATTGAGTTAAAAATCCAGCCTCGTTACTACTGCGACCAGAAAAATAAAAGAAGCTGCGCTCGGCAGGAGTCACTTTTAATTTTTCTGCGGCACGGTGGATGGCATGGTCCCAGTCAATTATTTTATAATGGCTGTCGTTGGGTCCGGCATATAAGGGTTGGGTAAGACGGCCACAGCGTTCTAGATCGATGCCTTTCCATTGCGATAGCTCTTCGATGCTATGCTTCGCAAAAAATTCGGCACTGATCCCTGTTTGCATATCTTGGGCCTGCGCTTGAAAACTTTTTTTGCAGACTTCGGGAAAGTGACCTAGTTCGTTGACCATGCCGCCTTTTTGCCCGCCCATTCCCAGGGCACATGTTTTACAGGCATTGCGACTGCGCATGGCACGCCACATGGCACGGAGGCCACCCATTTCCCGAGCTTTGCGTAAACTATAGAAGATGGCGTGCAGACCACCGCCAGCATTTGGTTTGTGCATGGGTCAAATCATGTGCTCCCTAGGTTTCACGCAAGGAAACCCTTGGCTTGCGCCGCTGTAGACTGGTGTTTGTTTGCTCATTGGTTATCGTGGAGTCATGTTTCGTCTTCTGTTTGTTTTTATGCTAGTCGCTGCATTTATGTTGTCTGGATGCTCAGGTGGCCCGCGGACAGTAAGCGAGGAAGATGGCAGCAGTTATTTACAACTCAGCCTCAGTGACGAGGTCAGCATTATTAGTTCAATCGGACAGAGCCGCAGCTATCCCAGCCATGCGATCATTCTGACAACAGAGGAATCGTTGTTGGCCGCTTTGCAAAAGCTCTATCCAGATTATTGGTTTTCAGAACTAGCTGATTTGCCGGATGGCAGCTTTGATGTAGCGATTATTCCACCAGAAGGGGTCAGCTTAGACCTCGCACAACAACAGCGCATGCTGCGCCGTGCCTTTGAAATGAGCTTTAAGCTACGCATTCAGATCAACGATGAGGACAAAATCGCGACGATTAAGGGTCGTATCCTCTAATTACAGCGTTATTTAGATCGAAAGTTGAGCTGCGCGGGAGCAGCAGTTTTTAATGCTTGTGCTTGGCGTCGTTGGCATTCACTACATTGACCATGAAAGA
The DNA here is from genome assembly GCA_965366325.1 of uncultured bacterium. Lineage (GTDB taxonomy): Bacteria > Planctomycetota > UBA11346 > UBA11346 > UBA11346 > JANQLF01. Next base: position 4,426 of record CBDUFM010000168.1, on the reverse strand, counting down.
TGTGGGTTAGATTCGACGTCTCTGCTAGGGAGTCCTTATGCGTCTAGGTTTATGGGTAATTGCGCTTGCAGCTATAATGATAGCGCAGGGTTGCAGTTCGGATGATTTGAATGGCTTAACGCCCGGTACCGGTAGTAATTTCGAAGAACCTAGCGAAGTCGAGATGACGATTAATGACATTGTCACCGATACATCGTATCCGGTGATTGCGCCGGTCTCTACAGGTAGCTTGTTTCCATATCATCTATTAGTTGGCGCGACGGCTGAGTATTATTATGGCCGCTATTTATATAATAATGGCGGTGGTGATCTCGATACCGGGTACATGTCATTTAAGGTAGTCAAACAGAGCAGCACTACGGCTTATTTTGCCGAATGGACTGTACATCAAACGGCGGTGATTAGCGATCCTGACAGTGTCGCAACAACAGTTGCGAATGTCGATTTAGTGGTCCCTGCTGCTTATGATGCTGATGATAACAGCGTCTCTATTCGCAATGCGCTGCGCCGCGAAGTTAATTTTAGTGTTGATCTGGGTGCCGGACCGATTGGTGATATTAGCAATGGTGTGGTGGTATTTTCCAAGGATTACAGCACCATGATAGGTGGCGATGATAAACTATGCTTTATTGCGACACGTGGTACATCGGCACCTGCAGATATTAGTAATACTGATTTAATTGGTAACTGGGGTGTCTTTAATTTTGAAATGAATGCAGGCGGGTCGATAACGCGATTTGCAACGAGCAGCGATTCCTATAACAATATCGATATCAATGATATTATTGATTTTACAGCGCAGAACGGCGATCAGGATAATTTCTTTGGCCAGGCCAAATTGGCTGATGAAACGGCCGGGGTGTTTATCTATTCAGAATCAACGTTGAGCACCAGCTTCGCGTCCATAGATGGCGTTATCATTATGGGCCCCGATTTGGAAACCTTTGTGCGTTTCGATTTAAATACAGACAAAGACTTTTTTACCGGCGACAAATATTAACGAGCTTGGTTATCTACCAGGGTATGGCGGTCATTTTTGTGAGCGCTTGTTCGGCTACGATTTCATTGGTGTCTTTATTATAGAGCATAAATTGATCGCAACGTAGGCTCTTGGGCCACGGCAGTGTTTCAGTTGGTAATGTAGCTGCCTGACCGATTTGAATACTTGGGCGCCAGCGTTTTGGCACGTCTCGCTCATCGTCGGCTAGATACGGTAATTCGAGCGCCTTATGCATATTAAAATGCCACACATTTAAAATATGTGTCATGATCGGTTGCAGACTGACGATGGCATTGTTTTGCACTAGCTCGATAGTGGGGAAAACAGCGAGGTCTAATTGCTGTGTGTCAGCAACGGCTTTAAGTACTGTATCCACTGCATCTGTGCTGGGCAAAAGCCAGGACGCTAGATTCATTGAAAATGGTAAATCAGTTAATGTACGTAGGGAGCCTGTTCCTAAGGCTTGTGCTTGGACCTGTTCCAAGGCATGTTGGTCGTCGGGGCTAAAGCGTACAGCAAGGGCAATGCGAATCATGAGCGCAACTGTAAACGCAGGGCATAGGCAAGTCGAGTAGCTGCTGCGCGTAAGAGGCTATCCGCATTTGTAATAGCATGCTCAAGCGACATCGGTTTGTTGACTAAGGGCAGCACTAAATCTAAGCCGTGGTTATATAAAAGGCTGTCATCTGCATCTAGACCACCAACTAGGGCTACTGCAGGCACAGCATGTTTCTTTGCGATTAACGCGGCACCCATCGGACCTTTACCATGAATGGTTTGTTCATCCATGCGGCCTTCACCGGTAATTAATAAATCGGCTTCTGAAACGAGGTCTTCAAAATGACTGTGTTCTTGCCATAACTCAAAGCCGCCAGCGAGCTGACCACCACAACAAGCCATGAGTGCCCCTGCAATTGACCCAGCCGCTCCGGCACCAGCTGTATTGAGAACATTGGCGAGTCCATTGTCGGCGAGCAAGCTGAAGAAATCTTTGAGGCCAGCGGCGAGCGCAACAATTTGTTGAGGACTAGCGCCTTTTTGTGCTGCAAATACTTCAGCAGAACCGTGTTCGCCAACGATCGGATTATCTACATCACAGGCAATGGTGATTGTACAGTTAGCCAGGCGCGCATCGAGCTCTCGCAGATCGATGCGTTTAACGCTGCTTAATGAGCCACCACCAACGCCAACTGGAATGAGCGCGTCGTGTGCATCATAAAAGCGGGCACCTAATGCCTGTAAGCAGCCAATGCCTCCGTCTACCGTGGCTGAACCACCGAGACCGACAATTAATTGTCGCGCTCCCGCATCTAGGGCAGCGCGGATTAATGTGCCGGTGCCGTAGGTATGGGCGCGCATGGGGTCGAGGGCATTCTGATCACAGAGTTCAAGACCCGAAGCAAGTGCCATTTCAATGACAGCGCGCTCGCCATCGAGGCCATACTCAGCGTCGACCTCTTCACCTAATGGTCCTAAGACGGTACAGCTATGGCGTTTGAATTCTGCGGCCGCACAAAAAGCATCGAGAGTGCCGTTGCCACCATCTGCGATGGGGCAGTGAACAAAGTGAGCGTCCATGCCAGCATCGCGCAGGCCGGCTTCGATGGCTGCCGCTGCCTGATGTGAGGCAAGGCTATTTTTAAAAGCGCCGGGGGCGATGAGGATGCGGGTCATGCACGCTATGCTGTTTGCATGATGGCAAAGACAAGCAGTGACAGGCCGGCGCGGCATTATAAGCCTTCTGCTTGTTCTGTGCTCCTGAGCAGCACGATGCCAGCTATGGCAGGATTTGCTCTTTTAGATTTTGTGGCCTTTGCGGCGTACCTAGCCATTCTCTATCTGATTGTTCGTCTGAGCAGACAGGATAATAAAAACGTAGAGGATTATGTCAGTGGCGGCCGCCATATCCCGTGGTGGGCCGCTGCCATGTCGTTTATGGCTACCGCCATATCAGCAGGCACCTTTTTGGGAAATCCAGACGCGGCCTTTAAAACAAATTTATCATTCATAATGGGTAACGTCAGTTCAATAATTGCGCTAATTGTAGTCAGTGTGTTTTTTGTCCCGGCTTTTTATAAATTTAAAGCACGCACCGTGTATGATGTTCTTGATCAACGTTTTGGTAGCGCTGCAGCAGTGGCAGGTAGCGTGAGCTTTTTAATTGGTCGCTTATTAGGAAGTGGTGTGCGCTTATTTATGGCAAGTATTCCTTTGGCAATGATACTATCTGGAAATTTGCAAGGTGATATTGTTATTCAAAGTCTGATTTTGTTTATGATGGTCGCAGTGGCCTTGTTGATGATTTATAATGGCGGCATTCGAACGGTTATTTGGACAGATGTGGCACAGTTTGTAATTCTCATAGGCACGGCCGTGGTGACAGTTCTCTTTGTGTGGTACCAATTGTCAGATCAAACAGATTGGGCAACTGTGTCGGAGTTGTTTGCAACGGGTGGGCCAGACGGGTCATCGAAGTTTACTGTTATTGACATGTCAGCAGGCGCAGATTTCAATGTTTTTGGTACTATTATTGGTATCAGTTTGTTGCTGATTGGTGCCTATGGTTGTGATCAGGATATGACGCAGCGTTTAATGACCTGCAAAGATACCAAGGAAAGTAGACGTTCTATTTGGGCAATTATCGCAATGTCGATTCCCAAAGATATAATTTTTGCTGCTGTTGGTTTATCCTTGTTCGCCTATTATATGACCGTGTCGGTGGAGTCTTCGAGTGACTCGGTGTTTTCAGGTTTTATTTTCGACCAAATGCCAGCGGGTATAAAGGGTTTAGCAGTTTGTGGATTATGTGCAGCTGCTATCTCAGGATTAACATCGGAAATAAATGCGATGTCCTCTACGTTTACCTTGAATTGTTTGAAAGTATGGAAGCCAGATGAAGAAGATGCTTATTATTTACGAAAAACAAAACTGGGCATACCAATCTGGGCAATGTTATTGGCTGTGATGGCAATTTGTATTGCGAGTGCTTATGATCAGTCAAAACATCAAAGCCTCTTGTCTTACGCATTAAAACCGATGATCTATGCCTATTCGGGTTTGGTTGGTATCTTTTTCTGCGCGCTATTTACTAAGCGCGGAAATTCAGCAAGCGCGATCATTGCTTTATTCAGTGGCTTTCTCAGCATTTCCTTTATGAGTTACCACTCGCTGGCTAGCTTCGCGGTCAGCAATGCGGATGGCGGCATCAGTCTCGTCCGCATTCCTTTTCCCTGGCAAATGACCATTGCAACGCTTATTGCCTTTGCGATTTGCCTCTGCGGTTCCCCGGCACAAACCGAGAAAAACACATAAGTGATTGCAAATATGTTACTTAAGCAGGAAGCCTGTGTAGTTATTAGATGCAAATGAGAATCATTATTGACAGAGAGGGGCTTTGTATAGGCTGCGCTCAAGTACGGAGGATTC
>CBDUFM010000167.1:0-6310 GCA_965366325.1 uncultured bacterium | reverse complement strand
CTGGTGATATCTGTGACACCAAGACCATACTGGCCTTGCAATTAATCGGTTTCGATGTCGCTGGCATCGAAAGTCAGAACATGGCAGCCCAGAAAAAAGCAGTGCATCATGTGCAGGGCTTGCCTTAAATGAGTGAGCAAAAGTCAGCGTTTGAAATAGCCGACCAAGCTAAGCGTGTGAATGCTGCCACTGGTCGCGCGATCATGGGCAAGAGTAGCGGCGCTGGTCGTGCTGTTTTGTTATTGTGGCAGGTCGTGCTTTTATTGCCGCAGGCATATCGTGGGCGCAAAGCCATTTTACGACAAATAGATATGGCGGGTTTTGGTTCTATATTTGTACTGTGTTTAATCGCGGGATTAACCGGTATGATTATGGCTTTGCAAACCGGTACTGAATTAAGCAAGTTTGGAATTCTGGATTCATTAGGCGCGATCATTGGGGCGACTTTTTGTCGTGAATTAGGCCCGATTTGGGCAGCGATTATTATCCTCTCGCGTGTCGGTGCGTCGATGGCTGCCGAATTGGGTACGATGGTTGTCAACGAAGAGGTCGATGCACTCGAGGTGATGAGTATTAATCCAGTGCGTTACCTCGTCTTGCCACGGGTTATCGCTTTGATTGTTGCCATGCCGATGTTAACAACCTTGGCCGATATTGTTGGTCTTTATGGTGGTTCGATTGTGGCTCAGGCACAGTTTGGCTTGCCTATTGCAACTTTTTTTGAGAGCGCCGAAACGCTTTTGACGGGCTGGGATTTTTATTCAGGATTATTAAAATCTATGTTTTTTGGAACCATCATTGCTGTTGTCGCCTGTGACCAAGGTCTGAATACCAAGGGTGGCGCAGAAGGGGTAGGTCGTGCAACAACCCAGTCGGTGATGTTGAATGTTATTTTTGTCTTGGTGGCGGATTTTGTCTTAACCAAAACCTTGGAAGATATGCGCAGTATGATGGGTTTCTCATGAGCGATTGGACGCAAGAAGAATTAGAAGCTCCTGTCTCGATGCCACCGGTTCCGGCAGACAAAGAAGTGTTTATTCAAATAAAAGGTTTGCATAAGCGTTTTGGTCCACGCCATATTTTACGTGGTATTGATTTAGATGTCTACAAGGGTGAAACCTTGGTTGTGCTTGGGACGTCTGGTTCCGGTAAGTCGACCTTATTTAAGCATATTATGGGAACGCATAGTATTGACGAGGGCACTGTGCGCGTGGGTCCATTTGATTTGAATAATATGCCAGACAAGGAAACTTGGGATAAATTTCGCAGTAATATGGGGGTGGTTTTTCAGATGGCCGCTTTGCTGGGGTCGCTGACCGTCTACGAGAATGTGGGCTTGCCGCTGATCGAAGTAGACCGTATTCCTGAAGATGAAATTCGCGCACGGGTCATAACGGCGTTGCGTAGTGTGTATTTGCCTGCTGAAGAAATCTTAGGGCTCAAGCCGAATGAACTATCGGGTGGGATGCGCAAGCGCGTTGGATTAGCGCGCGCGATCATTCAAAACCCAGAGCTGATCCTGTATGATGAGCCGACTACCGGTCTTGATCCGGTGACGGTGAACGGTGTCAACGAGTTAACCTTGAATCTGCAAGAGAAGCTCGGCGTCACATCTTTGGTCATTACCCATGATATGAGTGCTGCTTTTACCATCGCTGATCGCATCGCGATGCTCTATAATGGGCGGATTGTTGCGTGTGGCTCAAAAGAAGAAATCAAAGAAAACCCGCATCCAGTGTTACGTCAATTGGTTACGGGATCTACCCGTGGTCCGTTGACGGCTGACTTCGTGACATAAAACAAGGTATAGTAATGAATAACGAAATTCGGGTCGGCCTGTTCTTTTTTATATCTCTAGCATCGTTGCTTGGCTTTACGCTCTTTGTAACTGATGTTGGTGGTTCTGATGGTCGATATGGCATCGTCTTTAACCGTGTTGAGGGCCTGCGTGGTGGTGATGCGGTAACTTACAATGGGGTCAAAGTTGGTCAGGTGCGTGCAGTAAAACCGCAGATCGCAGAGGGATTGCCGCAGGTCCTAATTAAATTTGATATAGATGATGCATACGAGGAATCTGTTGTTGTTGGTGATGATACCGTCTTCTCCATCAATCAGGGCTTGCTTGGCGGATTCCGTTTGAGCATTGTGACCTTGGATGCTGGTGGTGTGGGTATTAAGCGTGCAAATTTAGACGCGCGTATAGGCGAAGACCCCGTTAGTTTAAATGATGCGATTGGTTCGTTAGCGAAAATATTAGATGAAAACAGAAAGAACATTCGTGATGCCATTGATAGTTTGCCAGCGGCGGTGAATAATTTTGCCGAAATGTCTGGTGAAATACGTGATGTGGTAAAAGATAATCGTGAGGGACTAGGCAAGGCGGTTGATAATATTGGAGAGCTTGCTGACAATGCCAATCAAGTGGTGCAGGAAAATCGCGTCGGGATTAAAAAAGCTGTTGATAATTTTGGCGAAGCGAGTGGCGAGCTAAAGGGGATGCTGAAAGAAAATCGCGAAAATCTGAAGGCAGCAGTGGATAAACTGCCTAATGCGGTGGATTCGTTGACCAAGACCAGCGATGAAATTGGTGCGACAGTTTCAGAAAATCGTGAGGGCTTGAAAAAGACGGTTGATAATTTAGCGGAATTTTCTCCTAAACTTAATCGGATTGGCTCTGACGTGGAAGTCATCACTAAGCAGATTGCTAGTGGAAAAGGGACGGTTGGTAAGCTAGTTTTTGAAGACACCTTGCATGAAAAGGCAGAGGATGCGCTGACTAGTTTTGAGCAGCGTTTAGAAGAACTAAAGCCTTTAACCTCTGGTATCAGCGATCTTAAATTCTACATCGGAACTTTTGGTGCAATGAATGTTGATCAAGAGTCTGCAAGTGGTGGTGTTTATTTGCGTATCGAGCCGCGCCCATGGAAGCTCTATGAATTTGCCGTTGTCTATCGTGGTGCACCTGCCGATCGTGAAACGGCCGATGAAGACCCAGAGGATTTGAATATTGATTTCTCGTTTCTCTACGGTCGGCGCTTTTTTGCCGATGATGCTAATGAGACCTTTCGTTTCACCGGTAAGGTCGGTATTATTGAATCAAAAATTGGTGGCACTGGCGAGATTTCCTTAGTGCCGCATAAGTTAAGCCTGCATTTTATGCTACGTGGGAAACATGATGGCTTTGATGAGACGGATCGTCGTTATGAAGACGGTAATCTCATGGCACGCGCTTACTTGGAATACCGTGCTTGGAAACGTGTGTATGTCTACGTTGGTGGCGATGACTTGATCGATGAACCAGGTGGCTACTTTGGCATACGTGCAGAGATTCTTGATAATGATTTGCGTAATGCATCTGCAGCACGTGCGATTTCACCCTAGTGAGGCGAGTGGCTTAGCATTATGTATCTGAGTGCCGTCATCCTTCTTGGTATTGCTGGCTGTTTATTTTGTATTGCTGCTTTTGTGTATTGGCGTCGTATAGCAAATAGTCAGGACGCATTCGATAAACTGTCAATGATTATCGTTGGCTTTGCGATGCTGTCCTTAAGTGCGTCGTTGGTTTTAAGCTTAATAGACCGTACGCGCCCTGAATTCACCTATGCGGTGCTCAGTACTTGGTCAGCAGTGGCAGCAATTTTGTTTGTGAAACGCTTTTTGGCGATGCCGTCACGTAGTTTGCTGATGGTGCCTATCGGTGCCTTAGCCATTATGTTTGCAGTGGTCGCTGTTATGGGGCCACCGCCTGTAGCTGCTGGTGAGCAGGAGCAGCTGCCCCTAGTGACTATGATCCACATTATTTTTATGGCCTTGTTTTTGGGCGCAAATTTAGTCGGTAGTGGTGCGGCGCTTGGTTATTTTTTGGCAGATCGCCAATTAAAACATGCTAGTGCGCGAGCCTTTAAATTGCCGAGCTTGCCTGCGCTGCGACGCGTTAATTTAACGGGACTGGTGAGCTCGTGTGCAATGTTATTTGCGGGTTTGGCTACTGGAGCTGCTGCCACAAAATATACTGAAGATTTTGACTATTTGCACCCCATCGTATTGATCAGTTTATTGAGTATGCTGCTGTTGTTGTTGGTTTTGTTTGTGGAACTGACGAAAGGTTTGAGCCAGAAGTCATTAAGTATTGTGACCTTATTTCTTTTAGTTTTGGCTGTATTGTCGGTCCTTAGTTTGAATCTTTACAGTCCTTATGCCTGAATTACCTCTACAAGTCATTGGTTGGGACCATCACGCGTGTGATGTTGCATTACGAGAACGATTAGCGATTGCCTATGGCGAACTGCCTGATTGTCTGATGCAATTGAGTGTACAGTCTGGTGTTGAAGAATCAGTGGTGGTGAGCACCTGTAATCGTAGCGAATGGTATATAGCTGGCGATATTTCTCAGTCAGACTTAATGGTCTTTATAGCCCAGTATTTGGGTGTGCAGGCAGAAGAAATTGAAACGAAGGCTTATGCTTTTAGTGGCCGTGATGCCGTTCGTCATTTATTTCGCGTGGTGAGCTCTTTGGAAAGCATGGTTGTTGGCGAGTATCAAATTGTTCATCAAGTAAAACAGGCCTATGAGCGATCACAGCAATGCCGTAGTGTGGGCCCCTTGTTACATGGGCCGTTCCAGCGCGCGCTCAGCGTTGGCAAAGAGATTCGCAGTGAAACAGCGATTGGTAAGTACAAGGTCTCTATCGCTTCCGTGGCTGTCGATTTAGCGCAGCATATTATTGGTGATCTTGAGCAGAGTCGTTTGTTAATCATCGGTGCTGGAGAAATGGCCGATTTAACCTTGACCCATCTTTTGGAAAAGGGTGTGGGCAAGATATCTATCGTAAATCGACGCCAAGAACGAGCAGAACAAATTATCCGCGATCATCCTGGCTTGTCTCAACTAGAAACAAAGCCAGAGATTCTTGATTGGGCCCATTTAAGTGATGCATTAAAGGATCATGATATCGTTATGTGCTCAACGGCTGCGCCGGTGCCAGTTATTACCGCTGATAAAATTAAACGTGGTCGTCGCGCAAAGCCGATCATGTTCATAGACTTGGCTTTACCGCGTGATGTTGCCGATGATGTTGCGCAATTGGATAACGTCTATGCCTATAATTTAGATAATTTTGACCAAGTCGTATCGCGCCATCAGCAGCTGCGTGGCGAGGATATCCAGGAAGCTGAATCGCGAATTGAAACGGCGCTAGAACAATTCTTTTTAGAGCGTAAGCAGAGTAGCTTATTTACCCAAGTCTCGAGTTACTTTGATGAGCTTACCGAAGATGAATTTAGTTTTGCGCGTAAATATGTTGATAAGAATGAGGCAGCGGTAGATGATGAAGTGCTGCGCTACGTGCTCTCTCGGGTTGCCAAGAAGATGCGTCACCAGTTGATCCAATTGCTGCGTGACCATCCAGATAACGCACAGATGCGCGAGCTGATTGCATGCCTATGTGCTGTGCAAGAGAAGTGATTAAAATTCGATCAACCTTGTTAAGGCCCTAGTCTGATTCTTGACAAGTTTTGTTGACGCTCGCTTGCGATTTGGGCAATCTGGACCACACTGGATCTGACAGTAGCAGGAGGAGTGTTGTTATGTCCGCAATGCCGAATAACGAGCAGATTACCTTAGATGCCATTGATAAATTGAAGCCATTGCGCGAGCAATTGTTGTCTAACTTAGTCTTGTTGTCGCAGATGCCTGCGCCGACAGGTAAAGAAGAACAGCGCGTTGAATTTATGCTGGAGCGTTTTGCCTTGGCCGGTTTGTCGCAAGCGGCCAGTGATGAAATTGGCAATGCGGTTGGTGTCTTGCCAGGCACGGAAGGCCGTCGCGATATCATGATTTGCACGAACTTAGACAGTGAGCTGTCTGGCAAAACCGATCATGATGTGACGGTGCTGAGTGATCGCATAACTGGCGCGGGGGTTGCTGAGAATACGGTGTCAGCAGCAGCACTAGCCTTATTGCCCGATATTCTTCGGATGCTTGATATTAAATTAAAATCAAATTTAGTTTTAGTTGGATCGGTCAAAAGTTTTGAGCGTGGCAATCACGAGGGTGTCAACTTTTTCTTGGATCACGTGTCGAAGCGTCCAGATTATGGGATTGTATTAGAAGGCGTTCCGCTTGGTAAGCTCAATCACTTTTCAATCGGTACGCTTCGTGGGGATATGTACTGTGATGTAGATACTGAACACAAGCGTATGCTGGGAACGGAAAGCGCGCTCGTGGTACTAACCTCGGTGGTTAATCGCATGATGCGCATTCGTTTGCCGCGGAAGCCATAGAGTGTTGTACGCCTTGGTAAATTTCACG
>CBDUFM010000166.1:0-6321 GCA_965366325.1 uncultured bacterium | reverse complement strand
GCGCCTGTTCACCTATTTTTACACAAGCAACAACTGCAATTGACCCTGAGTTTACGCCTGATGGCGGTCATCATGCGCCTGCTGTTTGCGGTCGTTTGTGTCTCGTTATTTGCCAGTGCCTATACTGAGGCTTTTATTTTGATTTTTTGCGTAAACCTGTCGCTCACTATTATGCTTGATGCCGCGTTTATCGTTTACCGTTCTCAGGAGCCAGTGCATGCCTAAATCATTGCCTGCACATGATGAAACATTGCCACAAGCTGGTAATGAAGCACATGACCACGATCACGGTGAAAATCACGATCATGACCACGATCATGCAGCGGATCACGGACACGATGCACACGCGCATCATCCATTTGATATCAATGCATCCATCATGTCACATAACATGCCGTATTCAGCATGGGAGCCTGTGCATGGATCTCCGATCATGGTCTTCGACCTTGGTCTGCATGCAGCCATGAATTACGAAGTGCTTTCTCACGACGCTGGTTTTGCTAGCGCTGATGGCTCAGCTTATACAGAGTGGGCAACAGAAGTTGTGAACACGACCGACTTTCGCTATAATAATGAATCATTAAATGTTGAAGGTCTGTCCAAGGCTATGGCCTTGATCAAGCAAGATGCACCTGTTGTCTTCCCACAAAGTTTAAGCTGGGTCAATAACCAGATATTCTTTGGCACCTTTGCGTTGCTACTCTTTACCTTAGTAGTTGGCGTGCTGTTCCGTCGCAAGCCGGATCAAGTGAAGCCAGAAGGTCGCATCCAACATTTTATGGAAACCTTTGTCGTGTACCTACGCGACGAAGTCATCAAACCAGCAATACCGCATCATACCAATTCTTTTGTGCCATTCTTAGTTTCCATGTTCTTTATCATTTTGGTGGTCAATCTTTTCGGTTTGATCCCAGGAACCGGCACTATGTCCGGTAATATCGGCATGACTGGTGCATGGGCCTTTATCGTGTTTCTCTCGATGTTGTTTTTTGGGATGAAAGAACAGGGATTTAAATTTTGGATTAACTTAGTGCCTGTGCATTTTTCATGGGGCATGAGCCCGGTTTGGTTCTTATTGTTGATTATCGAAATGCTGGGTCTGGTGATTAAGCCGGTTGCCTTGGCGATTCGTTTATTCGCTAATATGTTTGCTGGTCATACCGTTCTATTAGTTTTTATGTCTTTGGGTTTTGTCGTTATTTCACAAGATCCATCAGCAACTGGTCTAGCCCAAATTCTTGGCGTATCTGGCTGGTTGTTTGGTTGTGTGTTTCATTTTATGGAAGTGCTCGTTGCATTTATCCAAGCTTACGTTTTCACTATGCTCGCTGCCATGTTTATTGGCATGAGTATTCATCCTGAGCATTAAGCTCATACATCAGGAGAGTCTCTCATGGACCTGACTGCTATTTCTGCCCAAGTTGTTGAACTCGCTACCGCTGCTGAAGCCGCTGCACCAGTTGCTGCTGCTGCACCATCACTTTTCCCAATCGGCGCTGGCTTGGCCATGGGTCTTGCTGTTCTCGGTGCTGGTCTTGGTATCGGTAAATTGGCTGCTGCTGCCCTCGAGGGTTCTGCTCGCCAACCAGAGATTCAAGGCAAATTGCAGGCAATGATGATTTTGGCTATCGCCTTCCTCGAAGCTTTGGCTTTGATGGCAATCATCTTTGGCGCCTTCCTTATCAAAGGCTAGGCTATTCCTGCGGCATGCGCCGTATTTCTATAGAGGTAAATCATGGATTTTCTCATAAATCACGCCAATAGTTTTTGGTTTGGGCTCGCTGCGTTCCTCGTGTTCGTGGCGCTGCTCTCTAAGCTTGTTATTGGGCCTATCGTTAAGGCTCTTGATGCTCGCGAAGAAAAAATCAAAAACGAACTTCAGGAATCTGAAGCAGCTTACACCAAGGCCAAAGAAATGCAGGCCGAATTGGATAAGCAGCTGAAAGGTGCAGAAGCCAAAATCTCTGAGATGATGGCTGAAGCGCGCCGCGATGGTGAAGAGCAGAAAAAGACTTTGGTCGAACAAGGTCGCGAAGATATCGAAGGCATTCGTACCAAAGCCTTACGCGAAATCGACGCTGCTCGTCATGAAGCTATCGTGGCATTGCGTGAAGAGGTTGCAGAAGTTGCGACCAGCGTTGCTGAAAAAATTATCAAACAAGAACTTGATGGTGGCCAATACCAAAGCTTGGTAAACTCTACTATCGAGGCCTTCGAATCACGTTCTGGCGAGTTTAGTTAAGATGTCAGCTGCAACCGTCCCAGCCGTTTACGCATCAGCGTTGCTTGAATTAGCACAAGAGAACAGCAGCACGAGTGCTGTCGTTGAGAGCTGTATGGGTATTTTGGGCGTTTTGCGAGATAATCCTGAACTCCAACGCCAAATCGACAGCCCACACATTAGCCGTAATCAAGCAAAGGATATGATCGTTGCTTGTTTTGGTGATAAAGTGGAGGCTGAGGTTTTAACGTTTTTGAAGTTATTGATTGATCGTGATCGTTTTGGCGAAGCCATCGCTATATTTGAGGCAGCTATTGATGCTTCCGATAAGGCGTCTGGAATCGTAGATGTAGAAGTGTGTAGTGCCCAGCCACTCGATGACATTTCGGCCAAAAATATTAGCCGAAGCTTGGGTGGGATTTTTGGTGAGGGCATAGTAATGCACAACCAGGTAGATGCAGATATGATCGGTGGTTTAACCGTTCGTGTTGGTGACTACTTAATAGATGGCAGCGTCCGTCGCCATTTGACTGAAATGAAAAAGCGCATCTTGGATACACCAATTCAAGATGACCTTTGGGATAACTAAAGGAACTAAGCGTGAAAATTCGTGCTGATGAAATGACCGCAGTAATTAAAGAGCAACTCGCTAACTATGGCGCAGATGTCGTTGTCGATGAAATCGGCACGATCCTGCAAGTTGGTGATGGTATCGCCCGTATCTCTGGATTAACAGAGTGTATGGCCGGTGAGATGCTCGAATTTAGTAACGGCAGCTACGGTATGGCCCTGAACCTCGAAGAAGAGTCCGTTGGTGCGGTAATTCTTGGTGGTTACTTGGAGCTGAAAGAAGGCGATACGGTCAAACGTACCAAGCGCGTTCTTGAAGTACCGGTTGGCCAAGCCCTGCTCGGTCGTGTTGTTGACCCACTCGGTCGTCCAATTGACGGCAAAGGTCCGATTAAAGCTGAAGCGAGCCGCAAGGTTGAAAGCCCTGCGCCTGGTCTGGCCGATCGTAAATCTGTACATGAGCCATTGCAGACCGGTATTAAAGCGATCGACTCGATGATCCCTGTAGGTCGTGGTCAGCGTGAATTGGTTATTGGTGACCGTAAAACGGGCCGTACTGCGATTTGCACCGACACCATTATTAACCAAAAAGGCAAGGGCGTTATTTGCGTTTATGTCGCTATTGGTCAAAAAGAATCAACCGTTGCTGGTATCGTAAAGCAGCTTGAAGCGGCTGGCGCAATGGAATACACCATTGTTGTTAGTGCTGCGGCATCTCAACCAGCGCCGTTGCAATTTATTGCTCCGTATGCTGGCTGTGCGATGGCAGAGTATTTCATGTATAATACATGGGTACATGACGCTGATGGTCTACCAGAACTCAGTGCTGGTAAATACACGAAGCAGCCTGTCAGCGAAGGCGGCAAAGGTTTTGCGACATTTATAGCTTATGATGACTTGTCCAAACAAGCTGCTGCTTACCGCGAAATGTCACTCTTGTTGCGTCGCCCACCGGGTCGCGAAGCGTATCCAGGTGACGTGTTTTATTTACACAGTCGTCTTCTTGAGCGCAGTGCTAAATTAAATGAAACGCTTGGTCTTGGTTCATTAACGGCTTTTCCAGTTATCGAAACCCAAGAGGGTGAGGTTTCTGCTTATATCCCAACTAACGTTATCTCGATTACTGACGGTCAAATTTACTTGCAACCTGACTTGTTTAATGCTGGTCAGCGCCCTGCGGTAGACGTTGGTATTTCTGTTAGTCGTGTAGGTGGTTCGGCGCAAATTAAAGGTATGAAGAAAGTTGCTGGTACCTTGCGTCTCGATTTGGCTGCTTTCCGCGAATTGGAAGCATTTGCTCAGTTGGGTACAGAACTTGACCCAGCAACGCAGCGTCAATTAGACCGTGGCGCACGTATGGTGTCTTTGCTGAAACAAGGCCAAGGTGCACCAATGGATGTGGCTGAACAAGTGCTCATGATTAAAGGCGCGAGTGAAGGCATGCTCGACGCATTTGATGTCGACCAAGTTCAGGCCTTTGAAAAGGGCTTTATTGAATTTGTCCACGGCGAATACCCAGAGCTTATGACTGAAATTCATAGTAAGAAAATTCTTGGCGAAGAAGGTGAAGCGAAATTCAAAGAAGCGATCAAACGTTTCTCAGCAAATTTCTCAGAAGCCGCAGCTAAGAATGGTGAAGGCTAAGATCCATGGCTAACGCACGCGATCTACTCAAGCGTAAGAAGTCGGTGCAGAATACGCGTAAGATTACGCGTACCATGGAATTGGTTGCATCGGCGAAAATGAAAAAAGCGCAAGATGCCGCCATGTCTTCGCGCCCATACGCCGAAGCCTTGGCAGCCTTAGTTGGTCGCCTCGCTGATGCAGCGGGCGGACTCAGCCATGAGCTGATGACCCAACGCCCTGTGAAAAATGTCGCTATATTAGTAGCAACATCTGACCGTGGTTTGTGTGGTGCATTTAATGGCAATATCATTCGTTTGGCGACCAAACGAATCGATGAACACAAAAAACAAGGCCATGGTGTCCAGGTTATTTCTTTGGGTAAAAAAGTTGCATCTACTTTGAATTTTTTGGGATATCCCATTGATGCTCAGCATCAGGGCATCATGGATGCGCCTAAATATGCTCAAGCACAACCGATTATTGAGCCAATTATCGCAGCTTTTATTAAGGGCGAGATTGACGCAGTGGAAGTTGTCTATGCACGCTTTGAAAGTGCAGCACGGATCAACCCAGAGTACATTACCCTATTGCCTGCAGGCGCTGATAGCGCAGAGGTAAGCAGCGATAATTCTGACTCTAACGATGATTTTAAATTTCATCCAGACCCGGTTCAATTGTTGGATGCTTTGATTCCACAAGCCGTTAAAACAAGTTTCTTTTCTACTTTATTACAAACATCAGCCGGTGAACATGCAGCACGTCGTTTAGCAATGAAAAATGCAACTGACGCTGCTGGTGATATTATCAAACAAGTTAACCGTGATTACAACCGTGCCCGTCAGGGTAAAATTACGCAGGAAATTGCTGAAATCGTCGGTGCGGTTTCGGCAATGTCCTAAGGAGCGAGTCAAGCATGACGACAACTGGTAAAATCGTTCAAATTATTGGATCAACGCTAGACGCTGAATTCGAGAATTTGCCTAAAATTTACAATGCGCTCGAAGTACAGATGACTGATCAGGCTTCTGGCGAGAAGACGAAGTTGGTCTGCGAAGTTCAGCAGCATTTGGGCCGTAATCGCGTTCGCGCTATTGCTTTGGCAAGTACCGATGGCCTTAGCCGCGGTATGGACATTGCTGACACGGGTGCGCCAGTGGCTGTGCCTGTTGGTGACGAAACGCTCGGGCGTATCTTTAACCTGCTCGGTGACACTATTGATAACGGTGAACAAGTTAGTGCGAATTGCACTCGTTCACCGATTCATCGTGAAGCGCCATCTTTTGATCAACTTGATCCAGAAGATATCATCTTTGAAACAGGCATTAAGGTGGTCGACCTTTTAGCGCCGTATGTAAAAGGCGGTAAGATTGGTCTCTTCGGTGGTGCAGGTGTTGGTAAAACTGTAACGATCATGGAATTGATTAATAACGTGGCTTCTGGTCATGGTGGTTTCTCGGTATTTGCCGGTGTGGGTGAACGTACCCGCGAAGGTAATGACTTGTGGAATGAAATGATCGAATCTGACGTGATCATGGTTGAAAAGGATGCCGACGGTAAGCATATCTGGGACGAAAAAGGTCACCCTAAAATTGTACCTGGTAAAAGCCGCTGTGCACTCTGCTACGGTCAAATGAATGAGCCTCCAGGTGCACGTTTGCGCGTTGCCTTGAGTGCCTTGACGATTGCCGAATATTTCCGTGATGAAGGCGGTAAGGACGTTCTGCTCTTTATTGACAACATTTTCCGTTTTACTCAAGCTGGCTCAGAAGTATCTGCTTTGCTTGGTCGTCTACCATCTGCGGTAGGTTACCAGCCAACTTTGGCTTCAGAAATGGGTCAATTGCAAGAGCGTATTACATCGACGAAGAATGGTTCTATTACCTCCATTCAAGCGGTATACGTAC
>CBDUFM010000165.1:0-6323 GCA_965366325.1 uncultured bacterium | reverse complement strand
GTGCTATCAGGTTCCTGCCAGGTTCGGGTGACCTTCAATTGCAGCGGAGCCTCTAGCGCGATCTCTTCGCTGCCACGCTGTGGTGGGCGAATGATTTCACGCCAAACACGGAGTAGGGCTTGGTTACTAAATTGTTGTTGTGCTTGGAGGTAGAGTGGGTGTTCGACATCATCAAATTCATCTTTCGGATATTTTTTACGAAAGGCTTTGTGAATATTTTCAGCACCACTGATTTTTACGATGCGCTGCAGCTTTTTGTCGTAGCTTAAATCAAGCGTTTTGCCGTTGAGTAAGGCGAGGTGGCCAATAACGGGAACATTGCTTTGTTTATTATCGATACTGGTATCGATGCTGTGTTCAAATTTTGGTGCTTTTACAGCGGCTTTAATTAAAAGAATACTTAATCGCAGTTGTGCGCGGTCGTCATTTTGTTCAACACAATGCAGGGCAAATTGCCATGCAATTTTAGATTCAATGTGGATTTCATCGTCATTAATGTGTTGCGTGGTTTTTTGAATGGTCTGATAGGTGTAAATAAGTTTTTCACCATGCTTAAACGTCAGGGTAGGTATGCTGTGCCCAGATTCGCCAAGATTTCCTTCTGTTGTTTGGTCTTCACAAAAAAGTGGCGTCGCAAAGAGGAGGATACAGAACAGATAGATGGTGAGTGGCACTCGGCGCATTAAGAATTCCGCGTTAAAATGAAATCAGCAAGCTGGCGTAAGGTGTCGGCACCGTGGCCAAAGTAGCTGAGCGCGTCCTTGGCGGCAGTGATTTGTGCAGCGGCTTTGCTGCGTGTTCCTTCAATCCCGTAGAGGCGCACGGAGGTAAGCTTATTTTGGTGCTGGTCTTTACCAGCAGTTTTACCAAGCGATTGACTATTGGCGGTGACGTCAAGCAGGTCGTCAGTCATTTGAAAGGCGAGGCCGAGTGCTTCGCCGTAGGCTTTACAGGCAGCCTGGTCCGCGGCACTGGCAGCAGCGGCTAAGGCGCCGAGTTCGCAGCTTACGCTGAGTAGGGCGGCGGTTTTGCGGCTGTGAATGCGTAGGAGCAGGGCCTCACTGCCAGCGCTGATGACGTGGTCTTCGGCATCGAGGTCGTCTTGCTGGCCACCAACTACCCCAAGACTGCCACAGGCATCGGCCAAAAGCGTCACCGCAGCAGCAGAATGCTGGGCAATGCAGCCCATGGCAGCTGTAAGGAGGGCATCGCCACAGAGAATCGCTGTGGCCTCGTCGTAGGCCTTGTGGCAGGAGGCTTGGCCACGCCGTGTGTCGTCATCATCCATGGCCGGTAGGTCATCATGAACGAGGGTGTAGGTGTGTAGCATCTCCACGGCAGCCATGAGCGGTAGGCAATGCTGATCCTGACCACCGAGGGCGCGCGAGCAGGCTAAAATTAATGCCGGGCGAAGGCGTTTGCCGCCAGCAAAGACGCTGTAGCGCATGGCCTGATGGAGACGCTGCGGCGGGCTGTCTGCTGCCGGTAAAAAACGATCCATATAATCGGTGCACAATGTCTGCGCTTCGGCAAGAATGGCATCAAAAGTCAGGTTGTGCATGCTGCTATATTCGGAGGCATTTTACAGGTGCAAGTGAGGCTCAAAAAGTGCAGGAAAATCGAGCAACCAAGGCACTGCGAAGTGCTGAAAATGGGTACAGGATTACGGATTCTATCGTTGCAGTTTTGTTAGCGGCATTACACTAATTTTTTTCCACGGAGACCGCTTGAATGAGTAATCCTGCAGAAGCAGAAAATAGTTATAACGCAGATTCAATTAAAGTGTTGGAGGGCATGGAAGCGGTTCGCAAACGCCCTGGAATGTACATTGGTGATCCTTCCACAACGGGACTAAATCAGCTCATTTGGGAAGTTGTTGATAACGCTATTGATGAGTCCCTTGCTGGTCATTGTGATTCGGTTGCTGTACACATTTTCAAAGACGGCTCACTGAGTGTCGAAGACAATGGTCGTGGTATTCCTGTGTCGATGCACCCGACCGAGCATAAGCCAACTGTCGAAGTGGTTATGACGGTCTTACATGCTGGCGGTAAATTCGATGACAATTCTTATAAAGTTTCTGGTGGTTTGCACGGCGTTGGTGTGAGTTGTGTGAACGCATGTTCCGAGTGGCTAGAAGTCACGGTCAAGCGCGATGGCCGCAAGAGCAGCATGCGTTTTGAAAAAGGTGTGGCGGTTAGTGAATTGCGTGATCACGGTGAAACCGACGAAAAAGGTACCGTTATTCGCTTTAAACCTGATGCCGATGTCTTCGAAGGTAACGTAATCTTTAGCTTTGAGTCGGTCGCTGCACGTTTACGCGAATTGTCGTTTTTGAATAAAAACGTACGTATTACCTTGGAAGATGAGCGTGGAGATGGACGCGCAGAAGTGTTCTTTAGCCCCGATGGTCTTTCTGGTTTTGTGACCTATATGAACCAAGGTCGTGATTTATTGCATCCGAAGGTCATCCATATCGACCGCGAGAATGAGGATGGTGTCTCGGTTGAGTTGGCGATTCAGTACAATGACAGCTATGACGAACGAACCCTGTGCTTTGCGAATAATATTAGAAACCGCGACGGTGGTACCCATCTCGAAGGCTTCAAAGCGGCGCTCACCCGTGTTTTGAATGGGTATGCAAAAACTAATAATTTGATCAAGGGCGGTAAAACCCCATCAGGTGAGGATTTGCGCGAGGGCTTAGTTGCGATTATCTCGGTGAAATTGCCGGATCCAAAATTCTCAGCACAAACCAAGGATAAATTAATTAACTCAGAAATTAGCGGTGTGGTTCAGACATTGGCTGGCCAAGCCCTCTCTGATTATCTGGAAGAAAATCCTAAGGTTGCTAAGACCTTGGTGAACAAGGCTATTAGTGCTTTGGCTGCACGTGAGGCTGCGCGTAAGGCGCGCGAATTATCCCGTAAAGACCGTAAAGGCTTTCTGGGTGGTTCGAATATGCCGGATAAATTACGTGATTGCCAAACGCGTGATGTGTCGATTAGTGAAATTTACCTGGTGGAAGGTGATTCTGCTGGCGGTTCTGCTAAGCAGGGATCTGATGCGGAATACCAAGCGATTTTACCGCTCAAGGGTAAGATTATTAATGTTGAAAAAGCTCGCATCGATAAGGTGCTGACGCACAGCGAAATTTCGGCGATGATTCAGGCCTTTGGCACCAGTATTGGCGAGGAGTTTTCGCTCGAAGGTCTGCGTTATGGTAAGATAATTATCATGACGGACGCCGATGTGGATGGATCACATATTCGCACACTGCTCTTAACCTTTTTCTTCCGTCAAATGCCAGAATTAATTCTCAATGGTCATGTCTACGTTGCGCAACCACCGTTGTATAAGGTGACGCGTGGCCGAGGTAAAAGCGAGTACGTTTATAACGAAAAGTTTTTGCAAGAGGAAATTACTAATTTAGGCACTGATGGCACGGTTTTAATTGACAAGCATGCAGGAACGGAGCGCACGGTCACTGACGCAGCTCTCAAGGCATTGCTGACCGTCTTGGCTGATATCGAAGACCACAGTCGTCAATTGGCGCTCAAAGGTTTGACCTTTGAAGAGTATTTGGAAATGCGGAACGACGAAGGTGTCTTGCCATTGTATCGTTTGAGTGTTGGTGAAGAAGAGCGTTACTGTTATTCCAACCAAGAGCTGAACGATTGTGTGCAAACCTATAAGAAGGTTCATGCGCAGAGTGATGACGGTAAGGCTGTGGAAGAGGAGGTTACTTTTCAGCCGGAAATCCTTGAATTCACCGAGCGTGCTGCCGTCGAAGCGAGTCTGCGTGATTTAAAAGAGCAGGCCTTTGATCCGGCTTACTTGGTTGATTTAGCACGTGAGCAAGTTGATCCCTTTATCCTGCGCGATAGCAAGGAAGAGGTGGTGCTGACAACCTTGGCGGCAATTCCCGATCAAATTCGTGAATTTGGTAAACGTGGTTTGGATATTCAACGCTATAAGGGTTTGGGTGAAATGAACCCAGAGCAGTTGTGGGAAACAACTATGGATCCCGAGCAGCGTCAGTTAATTCGTATCACCGTTTCCGATGCACTGGAAGCCGAGCATATGTTCTCGACATTAATGGGTAGCGATGTTGTCGTGCGTCGCGACTTCATTGAGCGCTTTGCGTTATCGGTTGCTCGTCAGCTAGATGTTTGATGCGAGTGACTTTTGAGTGTGAAAAAAACCGGTAGCTATTTGCTGCCGTTTTTTATGTCCGTTTTGTTGCGATTTTATTAATCGCTGAGGTCGTCCTCTAGAATGCCGATGTACGACTCGTAACGGAAGGGATGAATTTCTTCTGTTTCAACGGCTGCTTTTACGGCACAGCCAGGCTCGTGAATGTGAGAGCAATTGCTGAATTTGCAGGCATGGTGAAAAGAAGCGATGTCCGGATAAAGCAGGGCGACATCAAGTGGCGTCATTTCGCTGACCGCACATTCACGGATGCCGGGCGTATCAATTAAGATGGTATTGTTAGCCAGTGGGTAGGAGCGTGCAGCCGTGGTGGTGTGGCGTCCTTTTTGGTGTGTGTCCGACACTTCGCCAACTCGAATATCGAGATTGGGAAACATAGCATTGAGCAGGGAGCTTTTCCCAACGCCACTTTGTCCGGCTACCACACATTGTTTGCCTTTAATGAATTCACGTAAGTCCTCAATGCCACTGCGGTATTTCTCAGTGGTGGAAGAGGTGCAAAATACAGGATATTCAAGCTTTTTATAGATTTCTGCATAATAATCGGCGCTGCCGAGATCGCATTTATTGATCACAACGATCGGTTGAATATTATTAAAATGCGCAATTAATAAGTAACGATCAATGAGTGTCGTGCGAATGTCGGGTGCGATGAGGGCGCTGACAATAATTAAATAATCAATGTTCGCTGCAAAGACATGTAAGAGTGATTTATTATGGCTGTCAGCACGCGCTAATTGGTTGTCGCGTTTTAGCAGTGCAGAGATGTAGGGGTCGCCTTCAGGTGTGCGTTCAAAGCGCACGCGATCGCCAATGCAGACAGGGTTGCGAACGCCCTGTAGTTTTTTAGTTAGCGCGCGTCTGATTTCGCAGGTGTGTTCTTCGCCGTTTTCATCTCGCACATCAACGAATTTACCCTGAAAACCGCAGACAACGGCTGCTTCACCATCGCCGGATTCGTCATCTTGGGTAAGGCGATTGAATTTTGCGAGTAAGCCTTCGCCGGTATGGCTGTTGCGACGATCACTGCTGTGTTGCTCAAGAAAGGCATCGTCGTCGCTATGTTTTTCCCAGCCAGTAATGCGCGTTGTTGGTTTGGCGCTGGCGCGACGTAGACGGCCAAGTCCGTCGTGTTGATTATGGCCGCGCTGGCCTTTGTTTTTACCGCGTTTGTGTTTACTCAACGTGCTTTTTGGCCGCGTCTTCCTGAACATCGAGAGCAGCTTTGTAGTCTTCGGCATTGAGGCCGGCAAGGCCTAGAATGTTTTCGAGGATTTCACGGTTGAGATCAATCCAAGGCACTTTGACCTGGCCGCCGTTGTCCATGAGGACATGGAGACTGCTTTCATCGGCACCATTCAGGTACGGATTAGTTAAATGTTTAATGTTGCCACGGTAGGTTTCGCGTGGCTTGAGGCCTTTGTCGATGGCATCCATCATCTCTTGTAATTTTGCCGCATGGTCATCGAGTGCTTTGTATTGGGCACTCGCTGTTTTTGAGTCTTTGAGTAATTGCGCAGTTTCATTGTAGTAATTACGGGCGCTGCTGAGTTGCCACTGAGCGATGAATTTTTCCGCTTCGACCATCACGGTTTGGCGACTTTTCGCGTCCTTGCTGTCAATAATGCCGAGTGCCTTGTTGATGCTTTTGGCTATGTCTGAGTCGATAAAAGATGGTGGCAGGGTATTGCGGATTTCTTTTAACAAGTCACGGTTATTTTCACGAGTGGCATTTTTAATCTGGCGCTCTAGACGAGAGCGGAACAGTGTTTCTTGCTGCTTAACATCTTGTTTTAATGAGTCGGTGCGACTGCGACTGAGTCCAGCGTGTTGACGATCCACGGCATCGATGCGGCGAATGGCTGTTTGGTATTCATAGTCTTCAGTCAGTTTTTGAACTTCGGTGCTGAGTTGTTTGAGTGCGTCATTGGCAGCATTTTGTTTGAGTTCTTTGAGTGAATTATCGAGCTGCTGTTGGACGCTTTGCAGTTTAATTTTGACCATGCGTGGTAAATCCGCTTGGTCGCGAATACCTTGAATATCATTGTTGATAGGGGCAATTTCACCGAGTGCAGTAGCTTTGCGGATACGGTTGCTGAGGGCATCCA
>CBDUFM010000164.1:0-6358 GCA_965366325.1 uncultured bacterium | reverse complement strand
GAAAAAACCCAGAATGGGAAAAGCCATAAACACGCAGCCAACGCCCTCGAGTCCCGTAAAGAATAAAATTGATAGCGACACGATAAGTGTCGTGAGAGCGGTGATGAGAAAGACCTCGCGACCGCGTGACATAAATGCTATTGCGAAACCCGTCAGCAGTGGCACAGCAATAAACACGCCCCCACCCAAGGCCTCGTGATTAAATACATAACCCAATAAACACAAAGCCACACCAACTAAGATAGCGTAAAGGGTTTGTAGCCAAACATGTTTGCCACTCTCCGACTGCTTAGCTTCGTCAGGCTTAGTCATTCTCTTTAAGGCTTCCTGGGATTTCATCACTTAAAACAACCGTGCTGCCCATCGTTAAAACCCGTGGATCAAAAACATCACACTGTACCTCTAACGGATAGCTGAGAACTGTTCCAAATTTCATGAACGGGCTGTATTGCACGCGATAGCATTGATCATCGCGTATACGATCTCCCTTAGTTTTAGTATAAGCGCGGCCGCGCAACAGTTTAAATGAGCTCATAGCCATGCGGAGTTGCCGCAAAGCCATAAATGGACCCTGTTCGGCAAACATGACCTCTTCAGATTCCACGCTCCCATCCTCAGCCTCAGTTAGCATCATGCCATAGGCCATGAGAGGCAATTGTATTAACAAATCTTTATCACCAATATTCGCCAAAGAAATAACCGCATCTTCTGTTTTTGGATCTACATGGATCGTTAAACGTAATTGCGGATTATCTACACGAAAACCAGCAAACGATTGTTTTCTATTTTGCGTACACGCAGCGAGTAAACAGACGCAGCTCATAACCAGGAAAACGTTACCTAACAGAGTTCGCATGTTTACATCTCCACAGACAGTAGACAAACAAGCGGCCAAACTTTACCTATTTCTTTTATGAATAGCATGTGATACGTATAGCACTGTCCCAAGATAATACCAATAGTCTATAAAACTGGCTCAACAATAATGGTAATATTTGAATCTACATAACTACTATGCGAGGTAGCATGATCGTAAGCAACTGTATCTGATCCACCAGAACGACGGCCAATGGTACCGCCACTACGACTACCACCTATGGCCATGAATGCGTTATGAGAATTCGCCAGATGAAGGTCTATAACGCGATATGATTTCCAACCTAAATTTTTTGCAACATAATCAGCTTTTGAGCGCGCATCCTCTAAGGCTAGATCGCGTGATAGATTGGTGATATCTTGTAAATTCTCCGTGAAAATACTGACTTTACCAAATGTATCCATACCTAAATCAATTAAATCCATCTGCATGTCTTCCATCAAATCAAGATTACGGCAGCGAATTTTTACCTGTGAGGTAAATTCATAGTACTCAATCGACTTGTTGTTAGCCTGCCACTTAAAGCGGGTATTTAATCCACCAAGCGTAATACTAAAATTGAGATTCTCCAAGCCAGCAAGATAATTCCTTACCGCTGCCACTATTTCTTGGTGTCTCTTGCCGCCTTTGCGTAGATCAACATCGCGAACCACGAGCGCACCCTGCATATCAAAGGCATCCGGCACATAAAATTGCTTGCCGTATCCGCTGAAACTTATCCCCTTGCTTGAACGAGTCTGATTCGCCGTCTGTCTGTCAGCGTGACAGGATGCCAGACCAAGAATCAGCAATAACATGAACATGCGCATAATCATAGCTCCACGAGGAGTAACGTCATCTGCAGGCGATGGTTCAGCACCAGCATGCGCCATAAACAGCTTAGCGAGGCATTTATAAATATTGTAATTGCACTACGTTATAAACTAGGATCTCCCGCTTTACTCGTATGCAACTTAGTCAGGCACAGTCATCAGGCACAGTCTGCCTCCACAAAATACGCAGCACCCTTTAGCCAATGTCCTCGAGCAGTGGCAAAGCAAGACTTGAATGGACTATACCGCAACTAGACTTCACTTCGTTTTATAATAACGACTACTATCACGTGCTGTGCCCTTAAAGAGGATTACATCCACCATGCCTTTACCCATCCTAAAAATATTTTTCTGCTTACTCGCGCTCAGCCCGCTCTTATGCAGTGCAGAGGCAATAATCATTCCACAAGGAAGAGAGCCATCCTTTGAGCCCTGGCAGCGCGCATCAAAGTCTGCCGCATTAGAAGTGGTGCTAAAAGAATACTTGGCAACGACAAAGGATAATGACGCCGCTAAAAAGACGTTCTCCAAACTGTATCAACAATTAATAGATCAAACCAAAAACAGCTGGTCAATTAACTGGACACCGTTAGCAAATGATGCACGGGATTTACTTAAACAAGGCGTGACAGACCCACTGGCCAGCTCGGAACTAGGGCAAATACTCATGCAGGTCTTAAAGACCAATAATGGTGACGACACTCTAATTGAAAATGCGTATGGTCTGGCAATGAATAGCCTAATCTTGCCGGAGTACTCTCATCATAGCATAATGAGACTTTCCTATGCACAGGCCAAATTACTGCATTATAAAAACACCGAAAATACCCTAGAAGACATTGAGTATTGCAAAGATGATGTTTTACACTGGCTGTGCGAAACAGCATTTGAAAAAGATCAATTACGCTATGTTTATAGGAAATTTTATTCAACTAATGAATTTGATTATCTACAAGACAAAAAAAATATAAATATTTTAAAGGAACACCTAGAAACTGTAGAGCAGTACAAGGGGCAAATTGACCCTTGGCTCTACCACATGCTAAAAGGAAAATTATTGAGCACCATCGGGTGGCACACTCGTGGCTATGGATATGCAAACACCGTTAAAGACAAAGATTTTAAAGAATTTCACAAACACCTTAAACTTGCCGCTGATGAATATATACAAGCCTATACAATTAACCCACATTTTCCCGAATCCGCATTAGAAATGGTCAGCATTGCCGGTGCATCCAGAACAGATCTAAGCATAGAGGAATGGGTCAATCGGGTCCTTGAAAGTGAGTGGGACAATCATCAACTCTATTCAAGATATCTTAATTTTTTAAAGCCACGCTGGGGCGGTAGCCACAGGGAAATGCTACGCATTGGCGCATTAGCTGCGCAATCGCAGCGCTATGACACTGGATTACCAATGGCTTATTTTTCAGCTGTGCGATCTGTGATAAATGATACCTCAAACTATAAAGCGTTACTAAAAGGACCAGTTATATCTCAACTTCGCGATATTCTAAGTGGGTATGAAACGTATAACAAACAGCAAAAGGACCCGGATCGGTTCCTACAGGATTTGGCTGCCGCCCGCCTCTACGCTCTGTATTTATTAATGGAAAACTACAGCGCGGCATACAAGCTCTTTCTAGAGTATGGCGAAAGACTAAACCAAGAGGAGGCATTCAAACATTTCCGCAACACCATGACCATGGAACGATCGGTACAAAAGTGTTTTGTACTTGGCAGTGGTCAAGCAAGCGAGGCCTCCAGAACAATATTCAAGGCCTTGGACTGGGCTCCCTATGTAAAAAATGGCTCCACCCCCAAGCACAGCTTGCCTGAGGTACATGCATTAATAGAGCTAGCTAAGCAAGAACTAGATAGATCGCCGCCAGAAATAGAGGCGTGCTTTCTACAGCAATCATTGCAGCTGCTACAGATGGAGCAAGATTTCCACGCTGGTGGCTGGGTGCCCTTAACGTTTAGTGAAAACCTACCGCTTTGGGAAAAATACAGTGGAAGCTTTAAAATTATTAATAAAAATGAAATTCATGGGGACACCTACAACCGAGAAGATCAACACATTATGTCCTACGCAATGTTTCACCCCCCCTACAGCATCGAACTAAAGGTTGAATGCCTAAAATCGAACACGCGTTACAAACTACTCTATGCCGGTATGGTCTGTGGTAAATTACATTCCAACCCTCGCGGCATGATCTGGTGGGCAGACACCAGACACAAGAGACTCGGCACTACGGATCCGCACAAGGAAGCCCCAAGTTTTTTTAGGTCTCAAGATAAGGGTCCGGTAACAATTCGCGTAGATGTCTTTAAAGGCTATTATAATATTTACTTCAATGGCATATTACGAGAAATGATAAAGAAAGACAATTTTTACCCCGGCCGAATTGGCCTAGCTATACAAGACGATTACACAATGTCTGGACTAGTGAGCTATAAAGATTTTCGCATAAAGAAAATACCCTACAAAGGGCCCAAAGACGGCAGTGACCAAGCTCAATTAGATTATATATTAGATTGCTTACGGCATAATGAACAATATCTCCTTCATTACTGGGCCTCTGTTCACGCAATAAATCTGGGCAAGAATAAGCTGTGCATTAAACATGCCAAGGCAGGGCTACAGCAACTCCCCTTATCAAACAAAGCATTCCATCTTACACACGCACTAAATTACTACCAATCGTTGGCCTATAAAAACCTTGGTGAATATAAAAACGCGATAGAGCATGCAGAAATCGCCTTATCTATAGCAAAAAAAAGAAAAAAGCCTACATCCCTACAAGAGCAACTGCTCAATCTATCCTTTTTACTCTCCTCCACTCCCGATGAAACCCTATGCGACGTTGTAAAATCTTTGAGCCTAGCAAAAGAAGCACTGGCAATAAACAACAAAGATGCTGGCACTTGGAATTTCCTAGCCGTTGCACAAGCAGCCAATGGCGATTTCAAATCCGCCATTGAATCAAATAAAAAAGCACAGTCGCTGAGCACCGATGAAACCTACATTAAAGCCTTGGACGGAGAGATTGCCGATTTCCTGCAGGGTAAGCGTTACTTCCTAGGCACAAAGTAAACAAGAATTAAACACCTCGTTACAATTAGGATAAACGGTGCTTCCCACAAATAGCACCGTTAATCTTGATATGACAGCGTTCACTAGCATTCAATTCACTGCGCTGAGTACTGTTTTCACAGTCGAACTGACACCGACATCGCGCACTAAGCGGACATAATTATTAATACGGATAGCGTCCCCTTGTGGAGCGACGCTGTGATAATACCCGTCCGAAACATAGGTATACGAACTGAGGCTACCGCTTTTAGGATCACTACGTTGACAGCCCGCACCATGCACATCCAGCCACGCAGACATATAGCCCAATGCACGACCAAAACACAAATACACAGCGGCCGTACCGCCACCGCCATTGGTGGCATGCGTGGTGCCACTCCAATACCATGGGTAATCAGTTTGACCGTTTTCATTAGTAAATGAAGTCGCATTAAATACAGCATTTATTGCTGCCGATGAAGTCGTTGCAGGTGAACGGCTATAGTCAATTATGCTTTGTAATTCTTTGGCATTGGGCAAGCGCCAATCGTCATAGCCCAAATACACAGCGGTATTTTTTGTCGCAACCCAGGCCAGGGCATTTTGCCAATTCATACCGGCACCACTATCATCCTGTGCCCACATTAAACCGGTGGCGCTGTCAGTCACCGTGCCATCTGCATTATCAGTAAAATCATTAATGCCGTAACTCGGATTGCCACGTACAAAATACACATAACACGTTTTAACGCTGGGACCACTGCTCGCATTCGGATACCCCTTAATCCGACCATCTGCTAAATTAAGACCAAACGTCGCTGACTCGGATCCAAAGACATAATCAACATACGCATTACTCGACCAGAATTGCGCATCAATTGCCCGCTCGCCCGCGCCCTGATCACCATAGTCAAAGCCAAAATAACTGCGGTCAATAAAAGCCACAAACCCAGAGGTATCGGTACCTGCTCCCGATGGGTCCTCGCCAGTAAAATCCATCAACGAATATAATTCTTTCATGCTTGGCAAGCGCCAATCTGAATAACCACCATAAGAACTCGCATTCAGCGTGTTCGCATACGACTGCGCTGCGGAGTACGTTAATTTATCATCGGCATCAATCGTTGCATCACCATTTATATCTGCCGTCTGTGTCCATGTTAGGCGCGAAATATTATCAAAGACCGTCTTCCCATCGGCGCTCGTCGTGTAATTAAATTGATTGCCACTAAAATGTGCATCCTGACCGTAGTAGGCAGCGCCCTCAAGCGGTTCAGTGATGCTGCTACTGTCATCATAATACAGGACCTGCCCGGTATCGATAATCGGATACGCCGGTGTCGGAATATCATAAACAATCGTATTATTCGTCGATGAAGAGGACGATGAATCCGACGACCCACCACCACAGCCAGACAATAACGCAGCGCTGGCAAACACTGCTATTACTGCCTTGGACTGATACAAACACTTACTAATGCGGGCAATAAACATACTGCGACTCCTTGACTATGGAATCCAGTATAGCTACGTAACTCACAGACAGCTCACAGGCAATAAGGCAATAAGGCAATAAGGCAATAGCCCCTCTAC